>NZ_CALPCV010000034.1:0-24393 GCF_943193095.1 Parasutterella muris
CTAATAAATTCATGCAATTATCAGAAATTTTCGCAGATATTATTCAGATTTTTTATTAATATCGTGCGTCGAACCTGCATGGAATATCTGTCTCATATTTCCGAGTATTTTTTAAGGCATAATTATTCTTGCACTGACAAGCAGTTTTTAACAGTCAGTCACGTATTAACACCTATTTCGGTTGGACAACCCAAATCTTGAGAGGCATTATTACGGGATGACTAAACAAAAGATCGTTAAACAGGAGTCGGCAGCCGCCTTGGTTTCCGACTTTAATTCTTACTGCCCGAAGCATAAAACAAAGAATCTGAGAAGGATCCTTTTGAGTGTTTCCGCCGCGTGTGCTGTTCTTGTCGGCGCTGCTTCCGTACACTTTCAGCCGATGCTGAGAGCCGCAGAAGCGCCGCTTCGCATCAAGGCTCTAAGTTACCACACATTCGAAGAGCAGGATGTGCGTGATACCGCAAGTCAGACGATTGACGACGTGCTGGAACGCATGCAGGAAAACGCGGCCGCGTTTATTTCACAGCACTATGCCAAGGTATCGGAAGAAGATGCACTTGAAATCGTTCATCAGGCTTTCATATCCGGCAAAGAGCACGATATCGATCCTCTGCTGATTCTTGCGATTATTGCGACCGAGTCTTCATTTAATCCGAATGCCGGCAGTTCCGCGGGAGCCAAAGGACTCATGCAGGTTCATGCCAAAGTTCATGCCAAGCGCTTTAAAGAGTACGGCGGCGTGAAAGCGGTTCATGAGATTGAAGCAGGTATCGAAGTCGGCACTCAGATTCTTAAGGAATATCTGAATAAAACCGGCTCACTCAAGGGCGCGCTCAAATATTATGTTGGCGCGGCTAACCACAAGACGGACGGCGGATACAGCCGCAAGGTTCTTTCGATGAGAAGCCATCTGCAGATGGCGGCAAACGGAGAAATTCAGGCGGCAAGAATTCAGGCCCGCAGTCCGAGCAAATTCCCGGAAGATCATCAGGATCACAAGGATTTTGCGACTTACTCAGCCAACATGAAGCTTGAGAAGTTCCCGTCGCTTGCGGGAGATTCTCAGAATCAGGGTTAATTAAAATCGCCCCAGAGCGTTTGGGCGTAGGAAGCGGCAGCGATAGCTGCCGTTTCTGTTCTTAAGACGCGCGCGCCGAGACGCTTTCCTGTAAAGCCCGCACCGAGGAGTGTGTTCATTTCACCGTCGGAGAAACCGCCCTCGGGCCCGACAGCAAAGGTGACGGCGCGGATTTCTTCATCTTCAGAGCGGGTCTGCGCAGACGGACTCAGCATAATTCGCAGTCCCTCGGCTTCTTCTGCGGCGCTCTTTAAACTCGACTTGAAAACAATTTCCGGCAGAAAATCTTCTCCGCACTGTTTGCAGGCTGAGACCGCGATTTTGTTCCAGCGCTCAAGACGCTTTGCGGCTTTTTCCGAGGTCAGACGAATTTCGCTGCGATCAGCGGGAAAGACGACAATTTTGCTGTAGCCAAGTTCACAGGCTTTCTCTACGATCCAGTCCATTTTTTCATTGCTGACGAGCGACTGAAGAAGGATAAGACGCAACCCGCGCTCGGACTGTTTAATTTCCTCAGGCACAACTTCCGCGTAATCGGCGGCAAAGTGAATCGGTCCTTTAGCGCAAAGTCCTCTGCCGTTAAAAACTTCGACCGTGTCATCCTGACGAAGACGAAGCACGCACATCGCGTGATGAACGGACTCAGAGGGTAAAACAATTGGCTTTCCGACTTCTGCGTCGGGAAACGGAACGTAAAAACGAGGCATATATTGTTAACACAGCTTTCAGAATTTTTGTGATGATAACCCAATTGCCGAATTATTAAGGAAAAATCCCAAACGCCTCCAAAAATTAAATTTTGTTCGTACTCTCGAGAGTTGGTAAAATCGAACCTCAGGTACTGGCCCTGTCGGCCCGCGCTTTTTTTATTTTTAAAACTCTTTTAAATCATGTCATCATCAGTCTCTTGCAAGACAATGGCCAACGCCGTTCGTGCGCTGGCAATGGACGCGGTTCAGAAGGCAAATTCCGGTCACCCCGGCATGCCGATGGGTATGGCAGACATCGCTGTCGCCCTCTGGACAAAACATCTCAGACACAATCCCGCTGATCCGCACTGGCTCGGCCGCGATCGATTCCTTCTTTCCAACGGTCACGGATCCATGCTGCAGTATGCGCTGCTGCATCTTTCTGGTTACGATCTCACGATCGACGACCTTAAAAATTTCCGTCAGCTTCACAGCAAAACGCCGGGGCACCCTGAAGTCGGTGTAACACCCGGCGTTGAAACATCTACGGGTCCGCTTGGACAGGGTATTGCCAACGCAGTCGGCATGGCGCTTGCAGAAAAGATGCTCGCAGCAGAATTTAATACGGAAGACTGCACGATTATTGACAACTACACCTATGCGTTCCTTGGCGACGGATGCCTGATGGAAGGCATTTCGCACGAAGCATGCTCGCTTGCCGGAATTTGGAAGCTCAATAAGCTCATCGCCCTTTATGATGACAACGGTATTTCCATCGACGGCAAGGTTGAAAACTGGTACGCGGAAAACGTTCGTGAGCGTTTCGAGTCTTACGGCTGGAACGTGATCGGTCCGATCGACGGCCACGACGTCGAAGCGGTTTCCGACGCGATCGCACTTGCTAAGAAGTCCGACAAGCCGACACTGATTGACTGCAAGACCGTGATTGGTTTTGGTTCTCCCAACCGCGCCGGTACCAACAAAGCGCACGGCTCTCCGCTTGGCGAAGAAGAAATCGCCGCAGCAAGAGAAGCGATCGGCTGGGAATACGGTCCCTTTGAAATTCCTCAGGAAATTTATGACGCCTGGAACGCCAAAGCGGCCGGCAAAGCCATGGAAGACGAATGGCAGGCTAAATACGACGCATACCGCGCCCGGTATCCGGAAAAAGCGGCTGAACTGGAACGCTGTCTCAGCGGTGAACTTCCTGAAAACTGGGATGACATCGTTTTTGACGCGATCGTTCAGGCTGCAGGCGAAGCCAAGACGGTTGCAACCCGCAAAGCAAGTCAGATGGCGCTTAACGCTTTTGCTCCGGCGCTTCCCGAACTGCTTGGCGGTTCGGCTGACCTGACAAGTTCGAACCTGACCAACTGGGAAGGCGTTCAGGCGCTCAGGCCTGACAATATGCTCGGCCGTCATATTAACTACGGTGTCCGCGAATTTGGAATGTGCGCCATTATGAACGGTATCGCGCTTTACGGCGGTTTTATTCCTTACGGCGCGACATTCCTTACTTTTGCGGACTACGCCCGCAATGCACTGAGAATGGCCGCTCTGATGAAGATTCGTTCCATCTTTGTCTTTACGCACGACTCGATCGGTGTGGGCGAAGACGGTCCGACGCATCAGCCTGTCGAACACACCGCAAGCCTCAGAATTATTCCGGGCATGGACGTTTGGCGTCCTGCCGACACCTGTGAAACTCTGACCGCCTGGGCAAGCGCGATTGAGCGCAAAGACGGTCCGACTTCGCTCATTCTCTCCAGACAGAATCTTCCGTTCGTGGAGCGCGAAGAATACAATGCCGATGAGATGGCTCAGGGCGGCTACATCATGCTTGAAGCGCCTGAAGGAGCCGCCTCCGTTCAGGTCACGCTTCTTGCAAGCGGAAGCGAAGTTGCGCTGGCTGCTGAAGCCCGCAAGCAGCTTCTTGCGATGAACATCCAGACTCGTCTGGTATCGATGCCTTCGACAACGGTCTTTGATCGTCAGCCGCAGGAATACAAAGATTTTGTTCTCGGCGCAGGCAAGCCGGTTGTCGCGATTGAAGCGGCAACATCCGACATCTGGTGGAAATACATCCGCGGTGCCGGAACGGTTATCGGTATGAATACATTCGGCGAATCGGCTCCTGCCGGTGAGCTCTTTAAACTTTTCGGGTTCACGGTCGACAATGTCGTGGCCACTGTTCAGCAACTACTTAATCAAGGGAAATAAGATATGACAATTCGTGTTGCCATCACCGGTTACGGCAGAATCGGCCGCAATGTACTTCGTGCTTTCTACGAAGAAAACAAGTGGCCTGACGTTAAGATCGTTGCCATTAACGACACCGCCAAGCCTGAAGCGACCGTTCATCTGACCAAGTTTGACACCGCGCACGGCAAATTCAACGGCGATGTTTATTGGGAAGACGGCCATCTTGTTGTCAACGGCGACCGCATTTTCATGTGCTCCGAGCGCGATCCGAAGAAGCTTCCCTGGAAGGATCTTGACGTAGATATCGTTCTCGAATGCACAGGCGCGTTCCGTGATAAAGAAGGCGCGATGCAGCATATCGAAGCGGGCGCCAAGAAAGTTCTGATCTCCGCTCCCGGCAAAGACGTTGATGCGACAGTGGTTTACGGCGTGAACCAGGACGTTCTGAAAGCCAGCGACGTGGTTGTCTCCAACGCTTCCTGCACCACCAACTGCATGTGCCCGTTTGTTAAGCCGCTCAAAGACAAGCTCGGTATTGTAGACGGCATGATGACAACGATTCACGCGTTCACAAACGACCAGGTTCTTACCGATGTGAAGCATAAGGATCTTCGCCGCGCCAGAGCCGCCGCGCACAACATCATCCCGACCAAGACCGGTGCCGCTAAGGCTGTCGGCCTGGTGATCCCCGAACTTAAGGGCAAGCTTGACGGTTATGCAATGCGTGTTCCGACTCTGAATGTCTCCGTTGTTGATCTGACATTCCAGGCCGCTCGTCCGACAACCGTTGAAGAAGTCAACCAGATCATCCGCGAAGCTTCCGAAAGCGCCGAGCTCAAAGGCATTCTCGGCTACAACGAACTTCCGCTGGTTTCCACAGACTTCAACCATACTTCTTTCTCTTCGATCTTCGATTCAACTCTGACAAAGGTCATTGACGGAACACTGGTTAAAGCGGTCGCATGGTATGACAACGAGTGGGGCTTCTCCTGCAGAATGCTCGACACCGCTGTTGCGATGTACAACGCCAAGTAATCTTTGATTATCTCGAGGCCCCGTTTACGGGGCCTTTTGCAAAAGGAAAAGTATGCAAGTTAGAACATTGGAACAACTTCTCAAGGAAGACGCCCTGCGCGGAAAACGCGTTTTCATCCGTGCCGACATGAATGTGCCGCGTGACGCCGAAGGCAACGTCGCTGACGACCATCGTCTCAGAGAGTCGATGCCCGCGGTTAAGATGGCGCTTGAAGGCGGAGCCGCTGTTATGGTCTGCTCTCACTTGGGCCGTCCGAAAGAAGGCGCTCTGACGGAAGAAGACAGTCTGATTAAAGTCGCCGAGCACTTCGGCCGCATGCTTGGCATGCCGATTCGCTTTGAGAAGGATTGGCTCAACGGTGTGGACATTCAGCCCGGTGAAGTGGTGGTATTAGAGAACTGCCGCGGCAACGTGGGCGAAAAGAAGAACGACCCCGAACTTGTCGCCAAGATGGCTGCGCTCTGTGATATTTATGTCAATGACGCGTTTGGCACCGCGCACCGTGAGCAGGCGACTACTGACGGCCTTGCCAGAGAAGCGGAAGTTGCCGTCGCGGGTCCTCTGCTTGCCAAAGAAATCCATGCGCTGAAGAAAGCGGTTGCTGAAGCCAAGCATCCTTTGACCGCTGTTGTCGGCGGATCAAAAGTTTCCACCAAGCTGACCATTCTTAAAAACCTTGCTCCGAAGGTTGACACTCTGATTGTGGGCGGGGGTATCGCCAACACATTCCTTTTGGCGCAGGGTCACAAGATTGGCAAGTCGCTTGCCGAACCGGACCTGGTTGACGAATGCAAAGCCGTGATGAAGATCATGGAAGAGAAGGGCGGGCATCTTCCGCTTCCTATTGACGTCGTGGTTGCGCACCACATCGGCTATGACGCCGGCTTCCGTATCTGCGATCTCGATGATATTGAAGACGACGAAATGATTCTGGACATCGGCCCGAAGACCAGCAAGCTGCTTGAACCGTACATCAAAGAAGCCAAGACCATTATTTGGAACGGTCCTCTCGGCGTCTTTGAAATGGACAACTTCAAGGAAGGCACTCGCAACCTGGCTAAGGACATTGCAGATGCGACCGCAAACGGCGCTTTCTCGATCGTTGGCGGCGGCGATACCATTGCTGCGGCTAAAGTTTTCGAGGTTGCCGACAAGGTTTCCTACATTTCCACCGGCGGCGGCGCGTTCCTCGAGTTCCTCGAAGGCAAGACGCTTCCTGCGATTGCAGCGCTGCAGGAAAGAACGAAGTAATTCGTTCTAGAACAGAAACCGGGCTTGTCCCGGTTTTTTTAATGTCTTTCGAAACGAATAAACCCGCTCTCAGGAGGTGTTAGAGAGCGGGTTTAGCTTATCCGGTCAGGGGAAGATTATTTTTCCTGTGCGGCGTTTTCACCTGCGATGCGGCCGGAGGTGTAGGCCAGTCCGAGACCGGTTCCGGATGTATAGACTCTGCGGTAGAAAGGTCTGTTGGCTGTTTCACCGCCCGCATAGAGGCCTTTGATCACGGAGCCGTCCGCACGAAGAACCTGGAACTTGTCATTGGTTCTGACACCGCCGATGGTTCCCATCGTTGACGGAATGACACGAACTGCGTAGAAAGGAGCCTGCTCGAACGGAACCAGGAATTCAGGATTTTTATCGAAAACGGGGTCCTTCTTGTCTTTGCAGGCCTGGTTGTACTGATCCATCGTGGCTTTCAGCTGAGCAGCGGGAACGCCCATCGCTTTGGCGAGCTCTTCCCAGTTTTTACCGCTGACAACGATTTCCGGATCGTTGTATTTGGCAAGCAGAGCGGCCTTATTCGTGTCTTTGCTGTCCAGGATTGCCCAAGCGGCTTTCTGATTGGCGATCGGATCAACAATGTAAGGCAGGTCTTCCTTAACGAAGCGTTTTCCGTCCTGGTTCACAAAGACGTCATCTTTGTACACATTCTTGGTTCTGAAGGTATTGTTCAGTTCCCTCTTTGTAGAAACCGGACTGATACCCATGACCCAGCCGTCTTTGAAGCCTGCGGCGCCCACTTTCTGAGCCATGATAATGCCGTCACCGGTGGCGCCGGGCGTCGCATTGGACACATCCGTGTAGGGTGCGTAGGAAGGAACGAATTTTTCAAGGAGTTCTTTATTTCTGGCAAATCCGCCGGTACCGAGAATAACGGCTTTTGCACGAATTTCGATTGGCTGTTTGCCTTTCATGGCTTTGACGCCGACGACATTGCCCTTGCTGTCCGTGATTAATTCTTCAGCCTTAGTTCCGGTCATGATCGGAACACCGGCATTGTCGAGATAAGTTGTGAATGCCTTGACGACAAAGCGGCCGCCCGCAGGAGAAGAGCCTCTGCCGGAAGCAGGAATCGGAGATTCTGCCGGTGCGTGCGCATAATTCGGGCCGCCGTAGCCGAAGGGGCGCGGAACGGCAAACTTATGGCCGATATCCTTTTCCATCCAGTTGACGGTCTTGTCGAATTCATTAATGATCTTATGCATGCGGGCTTCATCCGGCATGCTTTCATCGGCGCCCGGGAAGGAGCGATCCTGGTCTTTAATCCAAATGTTGACGAAACCGTCATCTGAAACATTCTGCGTACCGGCTCGCTTCTGCGGGTTTGTGTTTCCCGCCGCTATAGCGCCGCCTGCAAGTGCGGAACTGCCGCCGACAAATGCCTGCTTTTCAATAAGAAGTACTTTAGCGCCGTGCTGATGGGCCGACGCGGCAGCAGATAAGCCCGTTCCGCCTGATCCAACCACGACAACATCGGTGTTGATTTTTTCGATATCAGCTGCGGAGACTGCAAAGGGAAGGCAGGCTAGTACAACAGAAAGCGAAAGCGTTTTGAATTTCGTCATTTCAAGTTCCTTGAGAGTTTTTTTAATTATGTAGACCGTCGGATAGCTCCCACAGAGCTTCCGGAATGCATTTGAGATGCATTATTAAATTATAAGAATGAGCTCAGAAATACTCACGCTTTTTAAGAGCCTCAACGGGTTTGTTCGATTTGATTTGAATTGCTGAAAGCGTTCGTCTGACCGAACGAACAGGCGTTTTGGTTCCGAAAGAAAAGATGTACTGTTTAGCCCGATAATTTCTTTTCAGAGGTCTGGATAAAAACAAACCCGGGACATTGCCCGGGTCTTCGCATCTGGAAATGTTTTTATTTCTGCAGGATTTTTTTGCGAACAAACTGCACAATAACTGCGAAAGTAAAAGGTACCAGCGCAGCGAGGATGCCGACAATCAAAATCAGGGAGAGATTGTTTTTGATGAACGGGATGTTGCCGAACAGATAGCCCGCGCCGACGATAGATGTGACCCAAAGAAACGCGCCGGTGCAGTTGTAGAGCTGGAATTTGCCCATTTCCATTTTGGCAGCGCCTGCGACTAAGGGGGCAAAAGAGCGAACGATCGGGATAAAACGCGCTAAAACAATAGTTTTCCCGCCGTGCTTTTCATAAAAGTCATGAGTTCTCTGAAGGGCGGACTGATCAATCCAGCTGATGGAGCCGTCATAAATCTTATTGCCAAGCCAAGAGCCGATGTAATAGTTCAGTGTGTTGCCGAGGATCGCGCCGAGGGTAATGAGAAGAATCAGCGTCGATACTTCAAGCGCGCCCGCCGCAGCTGCGGCGCCGGAGATGAATAACAGAGAGTCTCCCGGAAGAAAAGCCGCAATGACCAGCCCTGTCTCGCTGAAGAAAATCGAGAAAAGGACAAAGTAGACCCACCAGCCGTAGTTCTCGGCAATGTAAAAAATAAAGTGGTCGGCGTTGCGGAACAGCTCTAAAGCAAGAGAGAAAAAATCCATGTTATTCAAAAAGGCAGACTGACTCATGAAACAAGTGATTCTACAGTATCCCAAGGGGTTTCATTGCCGCATACGGGAAGAACCTAGGGAGGTTTCGGCCTTTCGCTGAAGTCTAGCGGTCCGGATGCTGTCTCCACTTTTTGACAATAAAGCCGATCACAAAGGGCGCGAGTCCCAGCACAATACCGCCGACAAGGATGAGCGACAGATTGTTTTTGATGAACGGGATGTTTCCGAAGAGGTAACCGGCCGTCACGATAATCCCGGCCCAGAGAACGGCGCCGAGTGTTCCACTCGCTTCAAAGCGCAGTCGATTCATCTTGGCCGCACCGGCGACGAGCGGCGCAAAGGACCGAACTATCGGCACAAATCGAGCAAGCAGGATGGTCAGATTACCGTGCTTGGCAAAGAACGCTTTTGTCTTCGCCATGGAGTCCTGATCGATCCACTTAATCGACCCGTCGTAAATTTTATTGCCGAGCCAGTAACCAAGTCCGTAAGCGACAGTGTTGCCCACGCAGGCGCCAAGCGCGATCGCGAAAAACGCCGCGACAGGGTTCAGGATTCCTGCGGCAGCCGCAGCGCCCGTTACAAAGATCAGAGAGTCTCCCGGCAGAAGCGCGCAGATTGCGACACCGGTTTCAAGAAAGTAGACGGTGAATAGGAATAAATAAACATAGGCGCCGTACTGAGCAGCCATATGCGCGATAAATTGGTCGCTGTTTCGGAAAAGTTCCAGAAATACCGATAAAAAATCCATCTCTTCATGCTCAAACAATCATCCGAAAATAATTTTAGAAAGATGAAGGAGAATCGGCGCCGGAAAGGCCCAAAACAAGGAAATTAAAGACGAAAATGAATAAAGCGAAACAGATTAATTGGTTGCGTCAAAGCGCCGAAAATCTAAAATAATCATATGAACAATACAGCCAAAAATATATACACCGGGCGCGGAATTCGTGAACTTTCCGATCAGCTCGTGAGCCAGATCGCTGCTGGAGAGGTAGTGGACCGTCCTGCGTCCGTTGTGAAGGAACTTGTGGAAAACGCGATCGACGCGGGTTCGACTTCAATCGAAGTGCGGCTGGACGGAGGCGGCATCAAACGCGTCTCCGTTGCGGACGACGGATGCGGTATCCCGCGCGAAGAACTGACGCTTGCGGTAAAGCGTCATGCGACGAGTAAAGTACGCGATTTGGATGAGTTGGAATCTGTCGCTTCGTTAGGGTTTAGAGGCGAGGCGCTTGCGTCTATCGCCAGTGTCGCGGATCTTAAACTCACTTCAAGGGTCGAGGGCTCGGACGCCTTTTCGATAATGGACGGAGAAATTTCTCCCGCATCCGGAACACATGGAACCCGCATTGAAGTTAGTGATCTTTTCTATAAGACGCCGGCACGCAGAAAGTTCCTTAAAAGTGAATCCACGGAACTTGCACACTGTCTTACATGCATCGAGCGGATCGCGCTCGCTTATCCGAATATCGCTTTCAGTGTGATTGTGAACGGCAAGTCTGTGATCAATCTGCCTGCTTCCGGAACCGAGGAACGCCTTTCAAGGCTTATGCCCAAAGACTTTAGAGACGCGCATCGGGCGGTGGACGCTTCTGTGCCGATCGGTAATCTCTACGGCTGGGTCGGTCTTCCAACCGCCGCAAGGGCAAGAGCGGACAACCAGTATTTCTACATTAACGGTCGTTTTGTACGCGATAAAGTGCTCTCCCATGCGGTACGTCAGGCTTATAACGATGTGCTGCACGGACAAAGCCAGCCGAGCTACTGCCTGTTTTTGGATATGGATCCCAAACGAGTGGACGTCAATGTCCATCCGACAAAGAGTGAAGTTCGTTTGAGAGACTCACAGGCGATTCATCAGTTTGTATTCCATGCGGTGGAAGAAGCGCTTGCGCGAACCACTATTGTGGATCCTTCCAGCGGTGAGATTGTCGAACAAAAAGATCCGTCGGCAGTCAATCGTCTTGAGCATACTGCTCGCACGGACTTTCCTCCGCAGCCTGCCGCGCACAAGGGGACCGCGCGTTCTTTGGAAGCTTTCTTAGACTTTGCTTCTCCGGGGTCGCGTCCCCATTCTTCGAGCGCAAAACCATTTCCGACAACGATTGCGGCAATGCGCGTCGATAGGACGGAAACACAGGGACTTTCCGCGGTTTATCACTCCGATCAGAGCCTTCCTCAGGGTCCGCAGCCGTTGGGCAGGGCCGTCGGACAGGTATGCGGTACCTTTATTATTGCCGAGAACGCCCAGGGCATGGTGCTCGTCGATATGCACGCCGCCCACGAGCGCATCCTTTATGAGCGCCTGAAAAAGAGTTTTGACGAACGAAATATGCCGATTCAGGCGCAGCTGATTCCGCTCGTGTTTACGATCACGGCCGAGCAGATGGCGGTGTTTGAGGAGAGCCGCGAGGAGCTTGAGCGCTTGGGTCTTGAACTCAGCGCGGTGGGTCCGACTCAGCTGAGTCTGCGCGGCGCGCCGCAGTTCCTGGACACACAGATGGCGCAGTCCGGTCCGACCATTGTTCGAGACGTCCTCGACGACATTCGGCAATTCGGCAAAAGCGCGGTCATGACTGAAAAACGTAATGAAGTCCTTGCGCGTATGGCCTGTCATGCGGCAGTACGCGTCAACCGTATCCTGACCATTGAAGAAATGGATGCGATCCTGCGTCAGATGGAGCAGACCGACCGAGCGGACGAATGCAATCACGGCCGGCCGACATGGATTCAGCTTTCGGCTAAAGAGCTCGACAGTTTCTTTATGCGGGGCAAATAATGAACGAGAAACCCGACGCGATTTTGCTGGTTGGTCCGACCGCAAGCGGAAAGACCGCGTTTGCACTCGACTTGGCAAAAAAACTTCCGATCGAAATTATTTCGGTGGATTCCGCGCTCGTCTACAAGGGAATGGATATCGGTACGGCCAAACCAACCGCAGAAGAGCTCGCGTCAGTCCCGCATCATTTAATTGACATCATCACGCCGTTGGAAAGTTATTCAGCCGCTCAGTTTGCAGAGGACTGCACTCGATTGGTTCGAGAGATCCGCGGCAGAGGCAGACTGCCTATGATCGTAGGCGGTACGATGCTGTACGCCAAGGCGATTCGCGACGGCTTATCCGAAGTCCCGACCACCACGCTCGAAGTCCGTGACCGTGTCGCAAAAGAGCTTGAAGAAAAAGGGCTCGCATCGCTCTATGAGCGCCTGAAAACGGTTGATCCGAAGACGGCCGAGCGCCTGAAACCCGGGGATACTCAGAGAATATCGCGAGCGATTGAAGTGTATGAGATGTCGAGGAGACCGATTTCTTCTTTCTATGCCGATCAAAAGCCGCCCGTCTTGAAGCTCCGTTCCTTTGCGCTGCTTCCTCCGGATCGAGCCGAGCTGCATCGCAGGATCGCACTGCGTTTTGATCAAATGCTTGAGGTGGGATTTATCGATGAAGTGAAGCGTCTGAGAGAGATTCCCGGCCTTACGACAAACTATGCAAGCATGAGGTGCGTCGGTTATCGTCAGGCGTGGGAATACCTCGACGGTAAGAAAACGTTTGATGAGTTCCGGGAAAGCGGCATTGCGGCGACTCGGCAGCTTGCGAAGCGGCAGATGACATGGATGCGTTCGATGAAGGATACCGAGCTTTTAGATCCGACGGATCCGAAGAGTTTTGAAGTATGGGAGTGCGCCGCACACGCCGCTTTATAAGAAAGTTCTGAAAATGAAAGAGGCTGCCGAGGCAGCCTCTTGGAGCACTACAGACTTAGACGTTCAGAATATTTCCGCCTTCCAAATCCGTTCTTGAGCCGCTGCTCAGTTTCGCGCGTTCTTTGTCGCGAATTTCTTCGGCTCTGCCGCCTGTCCAATAATCGGCGCCGCGGATTCTAAGCTTTTCCGGGTGGAAAACAGGGTCAAGACCGATGGCAAGCTGTTTCTCATAGTCTTTGAGGCACAGGAACGCCTTCTTATGCATCAGAATGATGGCGATGATGTTGAGCCAGGCCATTAAACCGACACCGATGTCACCGACCGCCCACGCAAGATCAGCGGTTTTAACCGCGCCGAAAATACATGAGCTCATGACGAAGACTTTCAGAATGACAAAGAGGAATGGGCTTTTCAGTTTTCTGTTGATGTAGCAGACATTGGTTTCTGCGATGTAGTAGTACGACAGTACGGTTGTGAACGCGAAGAAGAAAAGCGCGATCGCGATAAAGGCCTGACCGAATCCGGGCATTAAGCCTTCAACCGCGGCCTGAGTGTAGGCAGGCCCCGTCGCAACGTCTTTAAGACCGATGAAGAGATTGGCGTTATCGGGGCCAACAACGTTGTAGCTGCCCGTGATCAGGATCATGAAAGCGGTTGCGGAGCAGACGAGCAGTGTATCAACGTACACTGAGAAGGCCTGCACAAGACCCTGTTTGACCGGGTGACTGACGGAAGCCGCGCTCGAAGCGTGCGGTCCGGTACCCTGACCGGCTTCGTTGGAGTAAATGCCGCGTTTAACACCCCAGGATACGGCCATACCGACAATCGCGCCGAAAGCCGCGTCAGCGCCGAAGGCGCAGCGGACGATCAGAGAGACGACGTCATCGAGCATGTCGATGTGCATGAACACAATCACAAGCGAGAAGATCACGTAGGCCTGAGCCATGAAGGGCACGACCAGAGTTGTGAACGCCGCGATGCGTTTTAAGCCGCCGAACACAATGAAGGAGAGAAGAGCCGCGATGGCGCCGGCGGAGATCGCAGGAGTGATGCCGAAGGCGTTTTCCATGCTGGTCGCGATGGCGTTAGCCTGTACGCCCGGCAGGAAAAGACCGCAGGAGAAAATCGTCACAATCGCAAAGAGCCAGGCGAACCATTTAATGCCGAGGCCTTTTTCGATGTAGAAGGCGGGACCGCCGCGGTATTCACCGTTAATCTTTTCTTTGTAGATCTGACCGAGCGTGGATTCTACGAATGCGGAGCTTGCACCGAGGAACGCAACCATCCACATCCAGAAAACGGCGCCGGGGCCGCCGAACGTGATCGCGGTGGCAACGCCCGCGATGTTGCCGGTACCGACTCTGCCGGCAAGTGTCATAGAGAGGGCCTGAAAGGAAGAGACGCCTGTGACGTTGTCCTTAGGCTGGAAAAGGAGCTGCCACATGTGCCTTAAGTGGCGCAGCTGCAGAAAGCCTCCGCGCAGGGAAAGAAAAAGGCCTGCGCCAAGGCACAGGTAAACGAGCGCCGGCGACCACACGACGTCGTTTACTGCCGATACGATGGATTCCATTGAAAACTCCGATGATGTAATTGGTGTTGTTTAAAAATAAATTAACGCAAAAAATCTTGACTTTTTTCGCTTAAAGATATTTTTTTTATCGGTGTTATCGTAAATACGGTGATTTTTACCGTTTTCGAGGCATTTCTGCTTAAAGTTCACTTTAAGTGCGATAAAAGAAACCGTAAAAAAAGCGCCTCCGAGGAGGCGCTGCATTTTGAGGCCGACAAAACGCCGGCCAAGAGGAAATTTTTATTCGTGTTTGGCTTTTTCAAGGATCGGTTCGGTCACGCCCTGTACGCCGACAAGAGTCATGGCGGTAAGGAAGGCGACCTGCGGTCCCTGGAAGGCGTCGGTGCTGTCCCAGCTTTCGCTTAACGCATGGTTGTTGGCTTCTGTGCCGCCTGCGCCGAGCGTTGTCGCGGGAAGTCCGTAGTAGAGCGGAACGTTCTGGTCGGTCGCGGCAAGAGTGTACTTGTCGAGCGAAATGTCCAGAGAAAGCAGTGCGCCGTAAGCGGCCTGAATGACGGACGCGTCGTCAGCGTTCATACCGGCAGGACGGTCGCCGATCTGCTCGATGATGAGACGGACTGCATTTTCACCTTCAAGATTCCAGCGTTTGTTTTCATCTTCGCAGGCCTGTTTGATGGTGGCGAGGATTTTCTCGACGAACGCTTCGAGAGAGGGCTGGTTGAAGCTGCGGATGTCGAGTTCGGCTTCGGCTCGGGCCGCGATCGCGTTGACGCTGGTGCCGCCCTTGATGACGCCGAAATTGAACGTGCACTTCGGATCCTGCGGAGCTTCGAGGTTGTCAACCATCGTGATTGCGCGGGCGAGACCGTGAATGGCAGAACCCACGATGCCGAATTTATGCAGGCTGTGTCCGCCCATGCTTTCAAAGATGATGCGGAAGCGCTTGCAGCCGACCGCGCCGCGAAGAATGCGGTGGACATTGGCCGAATCGATTGCGATCATGCCGTCATAATCGTTCTTTTCCTTAAAGAGCGCTTTGCAGCCGCGAAGATCGCCGTTGCCTTCTTCGCCGAGCGTTCCGACAAAAACGATGTCGCCGACCGGCTTGATGTTGTTCTGAGTCACGCAGCGCATGACCTGAAGCATGCCGGCAAGACCGCCCGCATCATCAGAGATGCCGGGCGCGTAGTAGACGTTTCCTTCTTTACGGACGGTGCAGTCGGTGCCTTCTTTAAACACGGTGTCGATGTGCGCGCCGATGACAAGCACAGGGCCGTTTCCGGAACCTTTGACGCGGCCGATAACATTGCCGATCGTATCCTTATGCGCGTTTTCTACGCCGTACTGCTTGAACATTTCTACCAGGGCGTCAGCGCGGACTTCTTCGTGGAAGGGAGGCGCGGGGATTTCTGTCAGCTTGACCTGATCGTCGATACGCTGCTGATGCTGCTCTTCACACTGCTGAATCGCTTTGGCGATAACAGGATCGGCACGCAAGGCGGCGATGACGGCCTTTGTTTTATCGGTGCATACGGGCTTCGGGTCGGTCATTAAATTCTCCTTTGCTGGTTATTTGTGCTAACAAGTAAGTAGCAACTATCCATTCTTTCAGACTTCTGCCGCTTTCGATATAGAGATAACCCAGGTTTGACAAAACCGCTGCCACGTGTCAGCCGCCAGCTAAAGATTTTCGGATTTCGGGGTTTGTCCGCTCTGGAAGCTGACACTGAGATGATTCGTTTTTTAGCGGTATTCTTAGATTTATTTTGCGGACAGATTATGAATTCAGCAGAACATCTCAGTGCGTTAAGAAAATGGATGGTTTCGAAGAAAGTCGACGCCGTTTATCTGACCTGTACCGATCCGCACCAAAGCGAATCCGTGGCAGATCATTGGAAGACCGTTCAGTGGTTTACCGGTTTCACCGGAAGTGTCGCCTGGGCGATTGTGACCGCTGATAAAGCGGCGTTCTGGACAGACGGCCGCTACACGGAACAGGCAAAACGTCAGGTGGATGCGACACTATTTGCGCTTTACAGCATTTCAGATCCGAAAGATCCGGATCGTTTCGATTGGCTGAGAAACCATATTCCGCAGGGCGGCTGTCTCGCGCTTGACGCGAGCGTTCTGTCGACAGCGAATTTCCGCAACATCCAATCCGCGATGAAAAGCAGAGATATTCGTTTTGAACTGAACCTTGAATCCTTCCTCAATATTTGGACCGATCGTCCGAGGATTCCTCAGGACTCGCTTTATCAGCTTGAAGAGGAATTCACTGTCAGAACCCGAAGAGAAAAGCTGACGGCGCTCAGAAAAGAACTCAGAGAGGCGGCAGGAGAAGGCGCGGTGACGCTTGTCTGCGGACTCGACGATGTGGTTTGGCTCACCAACCTTCGCGGACACGATAATCCGCTCTATCCGTTCTTTCATGCCTATATGGTGGTCGGGCCGGACATTGCGCTTCTCATGACGGATCAGAGAAAAGTCACCGCCGAGCAGGCCGAAGGGCTGGATGCGGACGGAATATTCCTCGTTCCGTACCGCGAGACGGAGAAGTTTCTCTCGCATATCGCCGCCGGTACTAAAGTTGTTTTAGATCCGCATAAGACACCGGTCGCGCTCTTTGAGGCGCTGCCGGACACGGTGGAGATTGTCGAAAGGCCGGATTTAACCGCTGCGCTGAAAGCTAAAAAATGCGCGCGTGAACTCGAGAACATCCATAAGGCGAATGATTTGGAAGCGGCAGCGGTTATTCGGCTCATGCGCTGGCTTGAAAAGACTGTCGGTAAAGAAACGATTACCGAATACGACGTCGGTCAAAAGCTGAATGAATTTCGCGCGCGCTCAGAACTGTACCTGCAGCCCGCGAATCTTCCGATCGTCGGTTTCGC
Source organism: Parasutterella muris (assembly GCF_943193095.1). Taxonomy (NCBI): domain Bacteria; kingdom Pseudomonadati; phylum Pseudomonadota; class Betaproteobacteria; order Burkholderiales; family Sutterellaceae; genus Parasutterella; species Parasutterella muris. The sequence goes on from NZ_CALPCV010000034.1 coordinate 16,950, forward strand.
GGATAACGCCGCGGTGATTCATTACCGTCCGCGTAAAGAGGATAGTAAAAAAGTGGTCGCCGAAGGTTTTCTTCTTTTTGATGTCTGCGCTCAGTACAAGTGCGGCACGACCGATTTAACAAGAACGGTCGCACTGGGTCTGCTGACTGAAGAAATGAAAGAGGATTACACAGACGTGCTGAAAGCCAACATCCGATTGGCCTCTCAAAAGTTCCCGCTCGGAACCACCGGTGACCTTTTGGACGCGATCGCAAAAGCCGATCTGTGGAACAAGGGAAAGAATTTCCGCCACGGCACCGGTCACGGCATCGGCTATGTATCCAATATCCATGAAGGTCCCGGAAAAATCTGCGTTGAATATGCGCCTGCGTTCCCTTACGCGCGAAATACGCCGCTTGAGGAAGGCATGCTGTTTTCTGACGAGCCCGGTATTTACAGAGTCGGCCGTTACGGCATCCGCATAGAGAACTCGATCGCGGTGCGCGAAGAAGAAGAGACGGAGTTTGGTACTTTCCTCGGATTTGAAGTGATGACCTTCCTGCCGTTTGAGCACAAGGCGATTCTTGCGGAAAAACTGAGTGAATTCGAAGTGAACTGGATTCGGGATTATTACGCCGAGTGCAGAAAACGACTGCGTCCTTACCTGGACGATGAAGAATTCTCGTGGCTTGAGAAAAAGACAGAGTTTTAATCGCTAAACAAAAAACCGGAGTCGAAGGGCTCCGGTTTTAAGTGGTCAATGCGTCTGAATTACTTGACGACGCAGGGCGCTTCGCCTTCGGGGAGCGCTTCGATACAGCCGATGGTGTAAACGGTTTCACCCGCTTTTTCCAGCGCGGCTTTAGCTTTTTCGGCGTCTCCAGCAGCGACGATCACAGCCATGCCGATACCGTTATTGAAGACTCGGTACATTTCGTGATCTTCGATATGGCCTTCCTGCTGCAGCCAGTTGAAGACTTCGGGTCTCTTCCAGGAGCCTGCTTTGATCACGCACTGTGTGCCTTCGGGCAGCACGCGCGGGATATTTTCCAGAAGGCCGCCGCCGGTGATGTGCGCCATACCCTTGATCGTGACAGTCTTCATCGCTTCAAGAATCTGTTTGACGTAGATACGGGTCGGTTCCATAACGGCGTCGGCAAGAGTTTTCCCGTCCGAAAGCTGTGTTTCCCAGGATTTTCCGGAGACTTCCACAACCTTGCGGATCAGAGAGAAGCCGTTGGAGTGCGGGCCGCTGGAGGCAAGACCGAGCACAACGTCGCCCGGTTTAATCGTCGTTCCGTCGATGATCTGATCCTTTTCGACGATACCGACCGCAAATCCGGCGAGGTCGTATTCGCCCTGCGGATACATGCCGGGCATTTCAGCGGTTTCGCCGCCGATAAGGGCGCAGCCTGCGAGTTCGCAGCCGCGTGCGACGCCGCCGACCACTTTTTTCGCGACGTCCACATCTAAGTGGCCGCATGCGTAGTAATCAAGGAAGAAGAGGGAGCGGGCGCCCTGAACCAGAATGTCGTTCACGCTCATGCCGACTAAATCCTGGCCGACAGTGTCATGACGGTTCAACAGGAAGGCAAGCTTGAGCTTGGTTCCGACGCCGTCTGTACCGGTCACGAGAACCGGGTTCTTATATTCTTTAGAGATTTCAAAGAGCGCACCAAATCCGCCGATTGAACCGAGCACACCCGGAATCAATGTCTTTTTAGCAAGCGGTTTGATACGTTCGACTAATTCATCGCCGGCGTCAATAGAGACTCCGGAGTCTGCATAGGAAAGAGGTTTAGTCATTGCTGGCAGTACTGAGAAGTGAGGATGTAATGCGGCAATTTTAGCGGATAAAGCCCCTTAGGAACTCGAATTTCGGAGGAGCCTTAATACAGACTGAAAAAATCTTCCGCAGCGCTTGCGGATTCAAGTGCCGCTAGCGTTGGGGAGGATGGCTTTGGGACAGAACCGATTTAGGCGGTTTCTGTAGAAAGCTTGGCCGCGAGCGCGGTTGGGCTCATTGCGGTAAACGGGCCTCTGCCGTCGGAGAGGAAAATCGCGGGCGTGCCGTGCAGTCCGAGTCTTTCAGCCAAGCGACGATTTTTATCAAGGATCTGGTCGGATGCTTCCGAGGAGAGTCCGTTGGGCATCTGATCAAACTTCATCCAGTCCACCAGAGCTTTGGCTCGGTTGGAGCTCGATAAGATGGCGCTTGCCATCTCTTCGGACTCTTCACCGAGAATCGGCCAAAGATAGACATAAATCGTGATGTTGTTCATGTTCGCAAGCGTTTCCTTGCTGAGTTTTTTGCAGTACACGCAGAAAGGATCCATGAAGACGGCAAGTTTCTTGTCGCCCGCCCCTTTCACAACTTTAACCGCGGTCTCTTCAGGCCAATCCATCTCATTAAACTGATGATTCATTTTCACCGCCTTTTTGCTAGCACATGCCGACCACGATAAAACGATCTCAGTCGGAACGAAGACGTCCGGCTCTCGTATTGAGCAAATAACAAATTGTACGGACCTTAGTGAAACGCCTTGCGAATGGTTAAAATTCAGGAAGACGAATTTTGCAGACGTATGAATTTAGAAAGAAAAACACAGCTTCCTCTGGCTTTTTTTGAGGATAACAAGCCGACACTTGATAACTTTATCGTTCCCGCCGACGGCGGAGAGGAGTTTTTCGGCGTTTCTTCAAACCGGGGGATCATCGAAGCGATGCGCGAAGTGGCCTCAGGGACAGGCCCGCAGTTTCTTTTTATCTGGGGCGATCAGGGCGCCGGGAAGACACATCTACTGAAGGCGCTGGCGACTCAATCGGAGCGCGTGCCGAAATTCACGGAAGGCGTCTCCCTTTACACCGTTGACGATGTTCAGAACCTGAATGACAGTGAGCGGCATCAGCTTTTTGAGCTGTATAACGAAATCCGCGCGCATAGCGGTACACACCTTGTCGCGGCTTCCGACCGCAGTCCTAAGGATTTTGAAGCGGAGGGCTGGCGCCAAGATCTGACAAGTCGTTTTTCCTGGGGTCCGGTATTTGAGCTGTTCCCGCTTTCTCAAGAAGACAAGCGGCGCATTATCTTGGAGCGGGCGGCTAATCGCGGCCTTACCGTGAGTGACGAAGTGATCTCATGGATGGAGAACAATCTTCCGCGCGACATGCACAGCATGACCACGCTTCTTAATAATTTAGATCGTTACGCGATGGCCGCCAAGCGGCCGATTACGATTCCGCTGATCAAAGAATGTCTTTCTCAGCAGGATGACACCAAGGAAAAATAAGTGAAATACGCTTTCTTTGATTTAGACGGGACGCTTATTCCCGTCGACAGTTCTATTCGATGGGCAGAAACTCTGTTGGATCACGCCGCAGAGGATAGCCGCGAGGCACTGAGAAAAGAAAGGCTTCAGTTTGACGTGGACTACCACAACGGCTGTCTTGATATTCACAAGTTTGAAGATTTTGAGATGCAGCTGCTGGCGAGTTTTCCGCGCAGCGAGCTGGATCGGCTCAGAGTCGAATACATGCGTGATTTGATTGAACCGCATATTCTTCCTAAAGCGGTTGAACTCGTGGAGGCCTATCGCAGAAGCGGTGCTAAAGTTGTCATGGTGACCGCTTCGTACCGATATCCGGTAGAGCCGATCGCGGAGCTTTTTAATATGGATCATTTGCTGTGTGCGGAGCCTGAGGTAGGGCCAGACGGCGAGTTCACAGGCCGGTGCGCGAAAGAAAATTTTGCGGCAAGCAAGATCACCGGCGTGAGGGACTATCTGCTCGAGCGAGGTGAACCGACGGACATCATTAAGCAATGCGTGTTCTATTCGGATTCGAAGAATGATCTTCCGCTGCTCGAGTTCATTGCGGACAACGGAGGAAAAGCGGTGGCGACTAACCCTGACGACTTGCTTCGGCAGACGGCCGAAGCAAGAGGCTGGGAGATTTTGGATTTGTTTTCCAAAGATGAAATGCAGTAGGCGCCCCGCGGAGGAAAAAAATTGATCGACCAAATAGTTGAGACAGTACAGAATCTTTTCGGGACCCGAAAAATCAGGCGCAAGCCGCGGGTCATTCCGCATAAAGAAAATAAGATCGACCTCAGGCAGGTCAGCCCGTTTGCGGTTTCTGTCTGCAAAAGGCTGCAGGAGGCGGGCTACAAAGCCTACATTGTCGGCGGCGCGGTCCGCGATCTTCTGATCGGGCATACGCCTAAAGACTTTGACGTTGCCACCGATGCGACGCCCGAGCAGGTGCGCAAGGTAACCCGACGCGCCATCATCATCGGACGCAGATTTCGTCTGGTTCATGTCATCAAAGGAGCGGAAACGATTGAGGTTTCTACTTTTCGCGGATTGACCGCCGAAGGCGTCCAAAAAGATAAGAACGGACGAGTGATCAGCGACAATGTTTTCGGAGAGCAGTACGAAGACGCGGCACGACGCGACTTTACCGTAAACGCGCTGTACTTCGATCCGACAAGCGGCGACGTGCTGGACTACCACAACGGTATGCTCGATATCCGCAAAAAGCGGATTCGCATGATCGGAGATCCGCAGATTCGCTATCAGGAGGATCCGGTTCGTATTCTTCGCGCCGTTCGAATCGCCTCCAAACTCGGCTTCACCATTGATCCGAAAACCGCGGATCCGATGACACAAATGCAGCAGTATCTTGACAACGTTCCGGCGGCCCGACTGAACGATGAGATGCTCAAGATGCTGATGAGCGGGGCTGCGCTGCAGTGTGTGGATTTAATGGCGAAGTACAAGATTGAAGTGCATCTTCCGATCTTTAAGCTTCTGATGAGAGAGCGGGAGAATGTATTTGTGCGCAAGGCGCTTGACCGATGCGACGCACGTGTGCGTCAGGGCAGATCCATTTCTCAGAGTTTCCTTTACGCCGTACTCCTATGGCGTGATGTGGAATCTTATGTTGAGAAGAACTCGAACGCTAAGAGCATGACGCAGTGCTGGGAAAAGGCTGCCGCCGAAGTCAGCCACAGCCCTGTGATGGTCGGTGTCCAGGGACGCTTTATCAATGATATGCAGGAAATCTGGAAGCTTCAGCCTAAGTTCGAGCGCAGAGGCGGCCGCCTTCCGTTCCGTCTTTTGAATCACCCGCGATTCCGCGCAGCGTACGACTTTCTGCTGATCCGAGCTTCGAGCGGCGAGGTGCCGCATGAGCTGGCGGATTGGTGGACCGCGTTTGAGAGCGCTTCCGAGGATGACCGCCACATCATGATTCAGGAAATGGAGCGCGCAGCACGTGTCCGGAAGACTTCTGCAAAAGAGGAAGGAGCAGAGGACAAACCGAAGAAGACGAGAAGGAAGAGAAAGAAGAAAACGGGTTCTCAGCCCGCGAATGCCGCTCTGCAGAGCGAAAGCGTCGAGCCCCAAGAGCCGGCCGCAGCGGCTGAACCGCCGCAGCTTCCCGCTGTGGAGACTATTCAGGAACCGGCTGCAAAACGAAAATCTCCGGCCGCAAAACCGAAGAGCGAGGCAAAGCCTCAGGCGAAAGTTTCAGAAGCCGAAAAGTCCGAAGCTTTTTCTGACGAGCCGAGTGCGCCGAGAACGGTCAGACGCCGCAGAGCGCCGCAGAGATCAGCACTTTTAGGCGGAAGATCCCGAGAATGACGATCGCCGTGATTGGAATGGGCGGAAATATCGGGGAGCCTGAAAAAGCGCTCCCCGAAGCCGTTTTAAGAATTTGTGCGCTCGATTCAGTCAGCTTCCGCACGGTCTCTTCTCTTTACCGCACTGAGCCGATCGACTCGAGCGGCCCGGATTATCTAAACGCCGTTCTTGTAATCGAAACAGAGATGGGCGCAAGGGCGCTTTTAACAGAACTCCTCCGTATCGAAAACGAACTCGGCCGCGTCAGACCCGCGGGTGTTCACAACGCGCCGCGTACCGTTGATCTCGACCTTCTTCTCTATGGTGAAGAAGTCAGTGATGATCCCTTTGTCATACTCCCGCACCCGAGAATGACAGAACGCGCGTTTGTCCTTGTGCCTCTAAATGAAGCGGCGCCGCAGTGTAAGATAACTGCCAAAACAAAAGCCGCGGATTATTTAGCGGATGTGAAAGATCAGAGAATCCAAAAATACAAGAGCCCTAAGCAGTGGCTCAATCTCAACGGAGAATGTACTCATGGAAGAAAACAAAACCCGAAAGCCGGTTAAGCTCGGCACGCTCAGAAAGATGCATCAGGAGGGCGAACCGATCGTCATGCTGACATGCTACGACGCGACTTTCGCTGCGCTCGAAGATGAAGCGGGCGTGGATATCATGCTGATCGGAGACTCTCTCGGCATGACAGTTCAGGGTCACGGCACCACGATTCCGGTTTCAATTGACGACATGGCGTATCACACCGCCTGCGTCGCCTGCGGAAACAAAAACGCCTTCGTGCTTGCCGACATGAATTTCGGCTCTTACCTTGTGAACGAAGACGAAGCGGTTCGCAACGCGGTCAAGCTGATGAAAGCGGGCGCCAATATGGTGAAATTTGAGGGAGGCCTTGAAGTTTGTCCGCTCGTTGGCCGCCTAAAGCAGATTGGTATTCCAGTTTGCGCGCACATCGGTTTTACGCCTCAGTCGGTCAACGCGATCGGCGGATATTATGTGCAGGGCAAAACCGCAAGCGGCGAAGAAAAGCTCTATCAGGAAGCGATGGCGCTTCAGGAAGCGGGCGCGGACATGGTGCTTTTTGAAATGGTTCCCGCCGAGATCGCCTCGAAGATCACCAAAGAGCTCCGTATCCCGACGATCGGAATCGGCGCCGGTGTCGGAACGTCGGGTCAGGTGCTCGTGCTCCAGGATATTCTCGGCATCTTCCCCGGCCGCAAGCCGAAGTTCTCTAAGAATTTTATGGAAGGCGCTTCTTCCATTCAGCAGGCTGTAGCCAACTATGTTCAGGCGGTGAAAAGCAGACAGTTCCCGACTGATCAGCACTCTTTTTAGGAAACGGACGTCATGAAAGTTGTTCATACCATTAAAGATCTTCAGGTTGAGCTTGCGGATAAGAAAAACATTGTTTTAGTACCGACGATGGGAAATCTCCATGACGGCCATCTGCAGCTGATGAAAACCGCCGGAGCGCACGGCGACACGGTTGTCGCATCCGTCTTTGTCAATCGTCTGCAGTTCGGACCGAACGAGGATTTTGATCAGTATCCCCGTACGCTCGAAGAGGACTGTGCCAAACTCGAAGCGCAGGGCGTTGTGGATATTGTTTTTGCGCCGAGCGAAAAAGACATGTATCCCGAGCCTCAGGTTTTTACCGTTCAGCCGGATCCGAAGCTCGCTGACATTCTTGAAGGGTTTTATCGTCCGGGATTCTTTACCGGGGTCGCCACCGTCGTGATGAAGCTTTTTTCGATCGTTCGTCCGAACAAAGCCGCTTTTGGCAAGAAAGACTATCAGCAGCTTCGTATTATTCAGAAGATGGTAGAGCA
>NZ_CALPCV010000035.1:0-24297 GCF_943193095.1 Parasutterella muris
TAAGCCGAAGGGCTCTTTTTAATAATGAGCGGAGGAAGTTTTGGCGTATTCATAATTACAATCGATTATCTAATTAGATAATCTAGCATAACACAAAAAAAACTTTTATTCCACTGAAATAAAAGGTTTTTTTTGTGATTTTTAAATTTTTAGTTCTCTAGTTCTGCAATTTTTCAGTCGTCTAGCGGCAGAATCTGTCAGAAGCCGCTTTCCGGCAGGGATTTCACATCCGTTTTTTGTTTACGGTCAAAGTATAATTTTTCGAGCAGCTCCGGTGAGTCTTCGAAATGAACGGAGAAAGAGCGTCGTGCGATGCTGTGCGGCCGCTGCAGGGATTTCTCGTCACTGGTGACGAGAAGGATGTCAAACTTTCAAAATCCTCAACCTAACAGGAAGTCCGAAATGAAAAAGATTAAAGTCGGTATTGTCGGCGGAAGCGGCTACACAGGCATTGAGCTGCTTCGTCTTCTTGCGCAGCATCCGAATGCGGAAATCGTCACCATTACCGGAAGAAAAGACGCCGGTACGCATGTGGCGAAGATGTTCCCTAATCTTCGCGGACGTTTGGATCTGACATTCTGTGATCCTTCCGAGGCTCCGCTCGATCAGTGTGACGCGGTATTTTTTGCGACGCCGCATGGCGTAGCGATGTCCATGGCGCGGGAGCTGACCGCCAAGGGCGTCAAGGTTATCGATCTGGCGGCGGATTTTCGTATTAAAGACACGGAAGTGTTTAGCAAATGGTACAAGATGGAGCACAGCTGCCCTGATCTGCTTGCTAAGGCCGTATACGGTCAGCCTGAGACAATGCGCGAGCAGATGAAGAAAGCGGATATTCTCGGTATGGCCGGCTGCTATCCGACAACGATTGAGCTCGGTCTTATGCCGCTTTTAAAACTTCACAGCGCGGAAAAAGACATTGTGAATCTCAATGTCTCGATCATTGCCGACAGCAAGTCCGGCATCAGCGGCGCCGGCAGAAAGGCCGACGTGAGTTTGATTTGCGCAGAAGCTGCCGACAACTTTAAGGCCTATGGCGTTGGCGGCCACCGCCACGAGCCCGAGATGGTTCAGCAGCTGAGCGAATTCGCGGGCGAGAAGGTTCCGCTCACGTTCATTCCGCATCTTCTGCCGACGATCAGAGGCATCTTCTCGACGATTTACGTGCGTCTGACGGAAAAAGGCACGGGAGTGGATTTCCAGTCTCTGTATGAAAACGCTTATCGTGACGAACCCTTTGTGGACGTTCTGCCGGCTGGATCGCTGCCGGAGACTAGGTCGGTACGCGGATCCAACATGGTTCGCATCGCGCTTTACCGCAAGGAGCCTGATCTGCTCGTGATCCTTGTGGTCGAAGATAATCTCGTTAAGGGTTCTGCCGGACAGTCTGTGCAGGCGATGAATCTGCTTATGGGACTGCCTGAAAGCACAGGGCTGGATCAGATTGCGCTGATGCCCTAAAAGAAAAAAGCCTCTGACTCCATGGAAGAATCAGAGGCTTAAATTTTTAGCGGCCTATTTACGCACGAGTTTCGGATTCAAGGTGTAAAGACCCGAGACGGAGGCGGATGCGAGAATATGTCCCTGCATCGCTTCGAGCACTTCCGGACCGGTGAAGCTTCCGCTCAGCGGCAGCAGCGGGAAGTCGACCGCATAGACAGTAAAGACGTAGCGGTGCATTCTCTCATCATTCCACGGAGGGCAGGGACCGTCATAGCCGTAGTGCTTGCCGGTTTCCTCCGGTTTCTCGAAGTTGGTGTAGTCGTTCAGTCCCTGACGCATGCCGTTAGCGCATGCGGGCCCTTTCTTGCCTTTCGGGGTCACGCCTTTTGAGAGGGTGCCCACGTCAATACAGGGTTCTTCCGGCACGATATCCACCAGAATCCAGTGGAAGAAGTCTCTTCTCGGCGCATCTTCCGCAATGACTGCGTCCTCACGGTTAGCCATAGAGAAATCCTGCGGCACGTCGTGATCCTGGCAGATGACTACCAACGACTGTGTGCCCGCGGGCGGATTTGACCATGCAATCTGAGGATTGCGGTTCCCAGCGGGAACAGTATGTTCGCGCCCCATCGGATCTAATTTCGCGTAGGCGTAGCCTTCCGGAATCATTGCGCCTTCGTCAAAAGAATCGCTCCATACTCTGAAGATACTTTCCATAGACTTACCTCTTTTTCGGGTATCTTAGCCAAAATGTGACCGGACCGTCGTTGACCAGTTCAACCGCCATATGCGCGCCGAACACGCCGGTGACAGGCGAAAAACCTTCAGCTTCTAGTTTTTTAACAAAACGTTCGTATAGTTTCTCGCCGAGCTTCGGCTCCGCTGCGGGCGTGAAGCTCGGTCGATTGCCGCTGTTGGTGTCGGCGGCGAGTGTGAACTGAGAGACCGCCATGATTTGGCCTTTGATGTCGCGAAGGCTCAGATTCATTTTGCCGTTCTCGTCGCTGAACACCCGATAGTTCAGCACGCGTTCGGCAAGCGCGTCCGCGTCCTTTTCGCTGTCATCTCTTTCGGCGCAGGCCAGTGCGACCAAGCCCTGATCGATACGGCCGCGAAAAACACCGTCGGCGGTCAGGGATGCTTTGGAAACCCGCTGAATCAACGCGATCATTTTGTCTCTCTTACTTCAAATGAATCTTGGCCCACTTTCTCTTGCCGACCTGAAGGACGTAATCGCCGGGAGCGACTTCAGTCTTTTTATCGGTGACCTTTTCGCCGTCGAGGCGCACGCCGCCCTGATCAATATTGCGGTTGGCGTCGCTTGTTGAAGCGCACAGGCCGGCTTCTTTAATCAGTTTGGCAAGAAGCATCGGCTCGCCGGAGTTGTCGACGCTGATTTCGGGAACATCGCTCGGCATCGCGCCTTTGCGGAAGCGGTTGACGAATTCCTGTTCCGCGGCGTCTGCTGCGGCCGCGTCATGGAATCGAGTCACGATTTCCTTAGCGAGCAGAACCTTCGCGTCGCGCGGATTGCGTCCGTTTTCGCATTCCTTCTTCAGCTGAGCGATTTCCTCGTTGCTGCGCATGGAAAGCAAATCAAACCAGTTCCACATCAGATCATCGGACAGGGACATGACTTTGCCGAACATATCGTTCGGATTTTCGGTAATGCCGATGTAGTTATGTTTGGACTTGCTCATCTTGTTGACGCCGTCCAGGCCGACCAGCAGCGGCATTGTGATGATGCACTGCGCTTCCTGACCGTACTGGCGCTGCAGTTCGCGGCCTACGAGCAGGTTGAATCTCTGATCGGAACCGCCAAGTTCCACATCGGCCTCAAGGGCGACGGAGTCGTAGCCCTGCATCAGCGGGTAAAGCAGCTCATGCATGGCGATCGGTGCCTGTTCGGCAAAACGCTTGGCAAAGTCGTCGCGCTCAAGCAGACGAGCGAGCGTATAGCGGGACGCTAAGCGAATCATGCCTTCGGAACCGAGTTTGTTGCACCATTCGGAGTTGTAGCGAATTTCGGTTTTATCCGGATCCAGGACATGGTAAGCCTGATCAAGATAAGTCTTCGCATTTGTTTCAATTTGTTCTCTCGTTAACGGAGGGCGTGTTGTATTGCGGCCGGAGGGGTCGCCGATGGCACTTGTAAAGTCTCCTACGAGGAAGATAACGGTATGTCCGAGATCCTGAAACTGACGCAGTTTGTTCAGAACGACAGTGTGTCCGAGATGGATGTCGGGAGCGGTAGGATCGAGACCGAGTTTGACACGAAGAGGCTTGCCCGTCGCTTCGGCGCGAGCGAGCTTCTGCTCAAGCTCCTGCTCAATCAGAAGTGTGTCGGTGCCGCGTTTGATTAGGGCCATTGCGTCCTTAATCTTCTGGCTCACCGGGAATTTTTTTTGTTCGACACTTTCAGTCATTTTTAGAAACAATCCTAAAATCGTAGTAGTAAAACCCCTTGCAGACGTCAATGTTTAAATCCAATATAATTGACGCACTTGACGGTAGGGGCGTAATCAAAGCCATCCCCATATTCTATATTCTCTTTCAGCGTTTATCCTTTCTGCGTTGGGGGATTTGTTTTCGTCAAGCGAATTGAGAGTGAGAACGAAGAGAGACAGAAAAGTGAATACTGCAGCAGGCAAATTAACCAAGATTTTTAAGTCAGTGACATTTGCGGCTGCTCTCGTTCTGCCTTTCGCCTCCTTTAATTCTCTGCACGCAGCGGAAGAAAAGACGCCGGTCATTATGGAAAAGGCCGGCGAAATTGATCTTAGCGTTCTGATTCAGCAGTGGGCAAGCGAAATGTACGATGTCTACGCTGAGACCCACATTGAACCGAAAGACACCTCCAAGAAGATTTTCGAGCGCCTTGGTATCCAGGACAAAGCCTTTACTCGTTACGTGACGACAATCAAAGGCAAAGAAAATCCGTTTGCGCGTCTCTCCCGAGGACGTCTTATCCAGGCTCGTCTGACGACTGGCGGAGAAGTGATTTCTCTGAGAGTGTTCCGTCCGATTGACTCACAGTCCAAAGATATTTCTTTCTTTGAGGTCAGCAAAAATAAAGACGGGAAATTCGTGCATGCCGAGAAAACCAGCGGATTTGATGCGCTTCCGATCGCTGCTTCGGGCGTTATTACCTCCAACTTGGATAAAGCGGCTGTCGAAGCGAATATTCCTGCCGGAGTTCTCAAGCAGATCAAAGATCGTTTGTCGACGGAGCTGAACCTCTCCAAGGACGTCTCTAAGGGCGACACATTCAGCGTGATTTATGAGCGCCGTCAGCTTGACGGAGCTGACATCGGAACCGGGAAACTGCTCGCGATTGAGTACTACGCCAAGAATAAGACGATTGAGTCGTATTGGTATGAAGGCGAAGGAATCGAAGGTTATTACGATTCCGAAGGAAAAAACAACGATGTGACTTTCCTTCGCATGCCCTGCGAGGCGCGTGTCACCTCGACTTTTAACCGAGTTCGTCGACATCCCGTGACCGGACGTTTGCGACCGCACTGGGGTGTGGATTTAGGCGCGCCCAAAGGAACGCCTATCTATGCAGCCAGTGACGGCACGGTGACGACGAAGCGTTATCAGCGACGCGGCTACGGCTATTGGCTGGAGATTTCGCACTCCTCGGGCTATACCTCCCTTTACGCACACATGAGCAAGTACGCTCCGGGGATTGAACCCGGAACAAAAGTGAAAAAAGGTCAGCTCATCGGTTATGTCGGTGCGACCGGCATGGCAACAGGACCTCATCTGCACTATGAACTTAAGAAGGACGGCCAGCAGGTCAACCCGCTGATTGCTGATTTGCGTACCGGTGAAAACCTTCGAGATGAGGCCGCTGAAGATTTTAAAGTGGCGATTGCTCCGATGCGCCGTCAGATCGCGATGCTCAGCCGAATTCAGCTCGCTCAGAATCAGCCTCGTACAGCTGCGCATTAACATCCATTAGAATTGAGGTCTTGTAAACAAGACCATTTTCTATGTCAGAACCGCAAATTCCTATTTATGTCGGAATGATGTCCGGCACCAGCATGGACGGCGTCGACGCGGTCGCAGCCGTGTTTACTAACGGTCGATATCAATTTATCGGCCGAAGTTCGGAGTCCTATTCCACACATCTGCGCTCCTCTCTGATCAGTCTCTGTTCGAGCGGTCCGGACGAGGTCCTGCGCTGTCAGGAGTGCGGCAACGAAGTCGCCAAAATTTACGCTAAAGTTTTTAACAAGCTGCTGGAAGGAACCGGTCTGGAAACCTCAAACATTTGCGCTATCGGCGCGCACGGTCAGACGATTCGTCACAGCCCGCAGATGGGCGCGAGCACGCAGCTGATCAACGGGGCGCTGCTTGCGGAGCTTACGAAGACGGATGTGGTGACGGATTTTCGCAGTCGGGATTTAGCCGCGGGCGGTGAAGGCGCGCCGCTAGTGCCGCTGTTTCATAAATGCGTGTTCAGCGGCAGTGTGCCGCGCGGCATTCTCAACATCGGCGGCATCAGCAATCTGACATATCTGCCTGCTTTAGGTTCCGACGCAGATGTTTTTGGTTTTGACTGCGGTCCGGGCAATGTTCTGATGGATGGCTGGACTGAGAAAATCAACGGCACGCCCTACGATCACGATGGAATGTGGGCTAGAAGCGGTAAGGTTAGTGAGAAGCTTCTGGCGCTGCTGAAGAAAGAAGCGTTTTTTGATCTGACGCCGCCGAAAAGCACCGGCCGTGAGCTTTTTAACTTAGGCTGGCTTGAATCAAAACTTTCCGATGAGTCTGTAGAAGACGTGCAGAGGACGCTGGTAGCCCTGACGGCGGGCACGATTACTGAAGCGATTGAGCGCTTTGCCCCAGACATTCAGGAGTTGTTTGTATGCGGCGGCGGAGCGAAAAATTCGCTTTTAATGCAGGAGCTTGCGGCAATGAATCCCGCAAGGGCGGTAAAAACAACGGCGGCTCTGGGCATGGACGCTCAGGACGTGGAAGGCGCGGCCTTTGCGTGGCTCGCAAAACGATTCGTTGAGCGGCAGCCGGGGAATCTTCCGAGCGTCACGGGCGCAGAAGGCGGAAGGATTTTAGGCGCGCTTTATCCGGCGTAAAAAATAATAAGGCCCGATTCGAAAGAATCGGGCAGAATTCTTATTACGTCAAGAAGCGCGAATTTTACCGTTATACGGAGAAGCTGGAGCCGCAGCTGCAGGTTGTCGTCGCATTCGGGTTTTTGATGACGAACTGAGCGCCTTCAAGGTCTTCTTTGTAGTCGATTTCAGCGCCGACTAAATACTGATAGCTCATCGAATCGATGAGGAGCATGACGCCGTTGCGTTCCATGGTCGCGTCGTCTTCATTGACTTCTTCATCAAAGGTGAAGCCATACTGGAAGCCGGAGCATCCGCCGCCCTGAACAAAAACGCGAAGTTTCAGGTTGGGGTTGCCTTCCTCGTCGATCAGTTCTTTAACTTTCATGCTGGCCGCATCGGTGAAAATGATCGGATCGGGAAGCTTGACCTGTTCTTCAGACATATTGATTCCTCATAATTAACTAATTTGGTGACTCGATTATATAGATGCAGTCAATATCCTTTCGTATTAATTGAAAAAATTAGTTTGGAAAGTTGTTCTTTACAGCGGCGTATCATTTAAGCTTATGCACATTCGGCACCCACCAGGTGTTGTATTTATTAGAGAGGATTTCGGAATGTTTAGTAAAGCCGACAAAGTCGAAATGACGGATCCCGCTATTTGGGAAGTTATTCGCAAAGAAGGGCAGAGACAGGAAGATCAGATCGAGCTGATCGCAAGCGAAAATTATGCTTCTCCTGCGGTAATGGAAGCTCAGGGGTCTGTCTTAACCAATAAATACGCTGAAGGTTATCCCGGCAAGCGTTATTACGGCGGTTGCGAATTTGTGGATCAGGCTGAGGCCTTGGCAAAAGAGCGCGCTCTGGAGCTTTTCTGCAAACCCTGCGGCGTGGAGATGGCGGTTAATGTTCAGCCGCATTCCGGCGCTCAGGCCAATATGGCGGTGTTTTTCGGACTTCTGAATCCGGGCGACACCGTCATGGGAATGTCGCTCGCGGAAGGCGGTCATTTATCGCACGGCATGAAACTGAACATGTCCGGCAAATGGTTCAATATCATCAGCTACGGCCTGAATGAAAAAGAAGAAATTGATTACGACGCCGTTGAGAAGCTCGCATTGGCAAATAAGCCGAAGCTGATTATCGCCGGAGCGTCTGCCTATTCTCTGCGAATTGATTTCAAGCGTTTCGGAGAAATCGCGCATAAAGTCGGCGCCTATCTGATGGTCGACATGGCCCACTACGCCGGTCTTGTGGCCGCAGGCGTTTATCCGAGTCCGTTCCCTTACGCCGATATCGTCACAACGACGACGCATAAGACGCTGCGCGGTCCACGCGGCGGCATGATTTTCTGCCGTCCCGATCTCGAAAAATCGATCAACATGGCGGTCTTCCCCGGAATTCAAGGCGGTCCTCTGATGCATGTGATCGCCGCGAAAGCGGTCGCGCTCCATGAAGCGCTTCAGCCCGCATACAAGGAATATCAGAAGCAAGTCATCCGCAACGCCGCCGTGATGGCCGAAGAGCTCAGCAAGCGCGGTCTTCGCATTGTTTCAGGCAGAACTGAAAGCCACGTCATGCTCGTTGACCTGAGATCGAAGAACATCACTGGCAAGGAAGCCGAAAACATTCTTCATGAGATTGGCATTACCGTAAACAAAAACTCTATTCCGAATGATCCGCAGAAGCCTTTTGTGACCAGCGGCATCCGTATCGGTTCGCCCGCAATGACGACTCGCGGCTTTAAAGAGGAAGAAGCAAGAGAAGTCGCAAGTCTGATTGCCGACGTTTTAGATCATCCGCATGACGAAGCGGTTCTTGCCAATGTGAAAGAAGCGGTTGCTTCCCTTGTCGCCCGCTTCCCGGTTTATCGCCAGACTGTTTAAGTAAAGAGGCCGCCTATGCTGTGTCCGTACTGCAAAGAGCCCAATACGCAGGTCATTGATTCGCGCACCAGCGAAGAGGGCAGTGTCATTCGCCGCCGCAGAAAGTGTCCCGCTTGCGGAGGACGCTTTACCACTTACGAGAAAGCGGCGCTGTCGATGCCGCAGATCATCAAGAACAACGGCAGTGCGCGTGAGCCTTTCAGCTCGGAAAAATTGAGAAGATCGATGGAAATCGCGCTTCGCAAACGTCCGGTCAAGGCCGCACTTGTGGACGAAGCGGTCAACAGCATTGAGCGGCAGCTGAGACTTCGCGGCGAGAAAGAAGTCTCCTCTAAAGAGGTTGGCGATTTGGTGCTTGCCGAACTGAAGTGTTTGGATATGGTTGCTTATATTCGCTACGGTTCCGTTTATCTGAATTTCCAGACTCTGGAGGACTTTGTCAGTCTCGTTGAGCAAACCCGTAAGCTCTGATCAAGAGAAAAAAATGAGTTTTTCTGATATTTCCTACATGCGCCGCGCTCTGGAACTTGCGCGCGAGGCTCGTATGATCTGCCCCCCGAATCCGGCCGTCGGCTGTGTGATTGTCAAAGACCGTCGGGTCATCGGCGAGGGACATACTCAGCGCACGGGCGAGGCCCATGCTGAAGTGATGGCGCTTCGTGACGCGGAGCGTCGAGGCGAATCGGTTGAGGGCGCGACTGTTTATGTGACGCTTGAACCCTGTTCGCATTACGGCAGAACGCCGCCCTGCGCGCTTGCGCTCAAAAATGCGAAAGTCGCCCGAGTGGTTGCGGCGCTCAAAGATCCGAATCCTCTGGTTTCCGGACGCGGCCTGAAAATGCTGGAAGAGGCTGGAATTGAGGTGGAGTGCGGTGTCGGCGCAAGAGAGGCGGAAGACATTAATAAAGGCTTTCTGAAGCGTCAGCGCACCGGCATGCCTTGGGTGCGCTCTAAATTCGCGATGAGTTTGGACGGAAATACCGCGCTTTCAAACGGCGTCAGCAAATGGATTACCGGCGAAGATGCTCGAAGAGACGGTCATTTCTGGCGAGCGATTTCGGGCGCCGTGCTGACCGGTTCCGGCACAGTGGAAGCTGATGACCCGCTCATGAACGCCCGAATTGAAGGCGCGGAGCGTCAGCCGCTTAAGGTGGTGGTGGATTCGCAGCTTCGTCTCAGCCCGGATCTGAAGATATTTAAAGAAGGCAAAGTGCTCTTGGTATGCGCTTTCTATGACATTGTCCGCGCTCAGATGTTTGAAGCGCAGGGCGTGGAAGTGATTGAGCTGCGCGGCGCTGACGGTAAAGTTGACTTGAAGGCGCTGTGCGCTGAACTCGGACGGCGCGAAATCAACGAGGTTCATGTTGAGGCGGGCGCTCGTCTGAACGGCGCGCTCGCGATGCAGGGGCTGATCGACGAGTATTTGATCTATGCGGCACCTCTGTTGCTCGGACAAGGACGAAAACTGCTTGATTTGCCAATGCTTCAGAACCTTTCTGAAGGTATAGCGCTAGAATTTATCGATGTTGAAAAAGTAGGACCGGATCTGCGCCTTTTACTGCGTCCGGCCGGTTAGATTACAGGAGAGCTAGAGATGTTTACAGGAATTATTCAGGCCGTCGGTCGCATTCGTGATAATGAAGAGATCGGAGACGGTCTGCGCATTCATGTCGAGGCGCCTGAACTGGGTCTGGATACAGTTAAAATCGGCGATTCGATCGCGATCAACGGTGCCTGCATGACCGTTGTGGAGGTCGACGAAAAAATGTTTAAGGTCGAAGTCTCCGCCGAGTCTTTAGATAAGACCGCCGGTTTGGACGGCTGGGGTCATGTGAACTTGGAAAAGGCGATGCGTCTGGGAGATCGTCTTGACGGTCACATTGTCAGCGGACATGTGGACGGCGTAGGCGAAGTCGACGCTTTTGAAAAGAAAGCGGAGTCCTATCATCTGGTGGTGCGCTGCCCGATGAAGCTGGGCAAGTTCCTTGCCTATAAAGGCTCGATCGCGATCAACGGAGTATCGCTTACGATTAACGAAGTTGAAGATACGCCCGCAGGCACACGTGTTTCGATTAACCTGATCCCTCATACGTTTGAGCACACATCCTTCAAGTACACCAAGGTCCGTGATCTGGTGAATGTCGAGGTGGATACTGTTGCTCGCTATATTGAGCGCATGTATTCGCTCATTCAGCGCTAAGCTGAAATCTTTGCGCTCATCACGGCGCAGGA
Organism: Parasutterella muris; assembly: GCF_943193095.1. NCBI lineage: Bacteria > Pseudomonadati > Pseudomonadota > Betaproteobacteria > Burkholderiales > Sutterellaceae > Parasutterella > Parasutterella muris. The sequence goes on from NZ_CALPCV010000035.1 coordinate 10,649, forward strand.
ATTCGGGAGGATGCGGCTGCTTTGCTAAAATTCCGAAGATTTAAGTTAGGAGATAAAATTGGCTATCAACTTTATTCAGTCGAAATTAGACGGTACTGATCTGAAAATTGGTATTGTCAGTGCTCGCTTTAACGACTGGGTTTGCAAAGGCTTGTTTCAGTCCTGCTATGAGGAGCTGAAGGCCAACGGTGTTAAGGACGAAAACATTGTTGTCACAACCGTCCCGGGCGCTTTGGAAATTCCCTATGCGCTCACAATGCTCTTTGAGCGTTATCCGGATCTGGACGCGATGATCGCGATCGGCTGCGTGATTCGCGGTGAGACCTATCATTTTGAGCTGGTCGCAAACGAATCTTCCCGCGGCATTACGGATATTGTCGTCAGAGAGGCGATTTCCATCGCAAACTGCATTCTGACTGTTGAGAACGAAGAGCAGGCCAGAGTAAGAATGCAGGAAAAAGGCAGAGACGCCGCTCGTGTCGCTCTGGAAATGGGCAATCTCGGCAGAATCTGCGCTGTGTCGTTTGACGACGATACAGATTCGCAAGAGTAAAAATATGTCAAAAGAAACTACATCGGTTAAAGCGCCGGCGAAGAAACGCGGCGGCCGCAGTGCCCGCAGACGTTCGCGCGAATTTGCGCTGCAGGGTGTTTATCAGTGGCTTATCAGTCATACCGACCCTGTTGAAATAGATGCGGCCGCACTGGAAGCGGAAGATTTTGATAAGGCGGACGCGGAGTTTTACCGCAGTCTGCTGCACGGCGTAATTGATGATTTTGTCGCGACGGAAGATGCGTATAAACCTTTTGTCGGCCGCGACGTCACGACTCTGTCTCCGATCGAAAGAGGCATTCTTCTGATTGGAACTTATGAACTGAAGAATACCGCGACGCCGTATCGCGTCGTGATCAACGAAGCGGTTGAGCTCGCTAAGAGCTTTGGCGGTACTGACGGATTCCGTTATGTGAACGGTGTTCTTGATAAGCTCGTATCGAAGCTTAGACCGTATGAGGCCTCCGGCAGCAAAGATGCCAGATAAGCCGCACAGTACGAGGACCCCGAATTCGCTGGACGAGTTTGGGGTCATATCCGGATTCTTCACCGATAAAGGCGCTCATCCCAACGCTTGGCCTTCGCAAGGAGTTGGAGATGACTGCGCCTTTTTGGATATTGGAGATAAAAGAATCGCCGTCACGACGGATATGATGGCCTTGGGAACGCATTTTTTTGATAACGCGGATCCCTACACCGTGGGCAGAAAGTCTCTTGCGGTTAATCTCTCGGATCTGGCTGCCGCTGGCGCCGTTCCGAAAGCGTTTTTTCTGTCGATTTCTTTGCCTTCAATTGATGAGCAGTGGCTTAAAGCTTACTCTAAGGGGCTGATGGAAGAGTCGTTCCGCTACGGCTGCCCGCTTCGCGGAGGCGATACAGTCAAGGCGCCGGTCATTGACGGCAAACCATCCAAGACCACAATTTCCATCACTGCGCTTGGCGAGCTGCCTGCGGGCAAAGGTCTGACAAGAAGCGGAGCGCGGCCCGGCGATGATATTTGGGTGAGCGGCACGCCCGGAGACGCATTTGCCGCTTTAGGAGACATTTGGGGATACTGGAAGTGCGCGTCGTCTGACTACCGCTACTTCAAATCCCGAATGGATAAGCCCACAGCGCGGGTTGCGCTGGGCACGGGGCTCTTAAACCTCGCAAGTTCTGCCTGCGACATCTCGGACGGTCTGATCGGAGATCTTCAGCATATTCTGGATCGATCCGGCGTTTCCGCGGTGCTTCACTGGAAGGATTTCCCGCTCTCGGAGGCCATGCGCAATATGCCGGAGGACGTTCGTCGCCGTTGTGTGCTTTCCGGCGGAGACGATTATGAACTTCTCTTTACCGCCTCGGCCGAACAGAGCGCGCGGATATTAGAACTATCTCAGCGGCTTAGCGTTCCTGTCACACGAATCGGCGAGATCACGGGCGCGGGAGAATCGCTTCTCATTGATGACGGCGAAGGCGGAGTTCTGTCGCCTCAGCCATCCTTTAATCATTTCGCAAATGAAGTCGTATAAAACCGAGGCGCCTGCCTTTTCTTTAGTGCTCCGTCATCCCTGGCTGATGATTTCGACATTTTTCGGAGCCGGCTGCATTACGCCTGCGCCGGGGACGTGGGGTTCCTTTGCGGCATGGCTCGCATTTTGGCTGATGCAGAGCGCATTCGGAAGAGCGCCGATTTGGTTCGCCTCAGCGCTCGCGTTTATTTTGGGCTGCATCGCTGTCGGTCGATCCGAGACCTATCTGTATAAAACGGATCACGGATCCATTGTCATCGATGAAGTCGTCGCGGTTTGGCTGACGCTTTTGGTGACGCCTATAGGTTTTTTCTGGCAGTTAGCCTCCGTGATCGCATTCCGTTTCTTTGATATCGTCAAGCTCCCGCCCGTATCGGTTTTGGATTCGATGCGGCAAAACGGTTTTACTGTCATGCTTGATGATGTGTTCGCGGCTGTATACGCGATCATTCTTATTAATGCGGCGGCTTATGTACTTGAGGTTTCGGGGTTCGCCGCTCCTATTTGGACTTTCTTTTAAATGACTGCAAATATTGAAAGCTTAGTTAAAACGCTCAGTGACCGCATCAGCGGCACAGGCGAGGTAATTGTGACTGCCGAATCTCTGACGGGCGGGATGATCAGTGCCGCGCTGACCTCGGTTTCGGGTTCAAGCGCTTGGTTTGAAAGAGGCTTTGTCACATATACCAACGAAGCTAAGCATCAGATGCTTGATGTTCCGCAGGGAATTTTGGATCGTTTTACAGCGGTAAGCGCAGAGACGGTTACTCATATGCTTATTGGCGCGCTGAAGCATTCTGGCGCGTCGGTCGCGGTCGCGGTCAGCGGAATCGCGGGCCCCACGGGCGCACTGCCCGGCAAACCTGTTGGCACCGTGTTTATCGGATGGATGAGACGAGATGAGATTGCCGAAGTTGTGCGCTGCCAGTTTGACGGTGATCGTGCTGCAGTTCGCGAGCAGACCGTGGAAAAAGCACTGAACGGACTCCTCGGTTATTTTGACGAAAGGCCATAAAAAATGAGTGTCTGGTTTGACGTTATTTGTTTAATCATTTTGATTTTGATGAATGGATTTTTCGCGATGAGCGAAATCTCCATCGTTACTGCCCGCAAGAGCAAGCTGCAGGTTTTGTCCGAGCAGGGCGCTTCCGGGGCAAAACTGGCGCTCAGCCTTTCTGAAAATCCGACGAGAGCGCTTTCGACGATTCAGGTTGGCATCACCTCCATCGGCATTCTCTCAGGTATTGTCGGCGAATCTGCTTTGGTGGATCCGTTCTCTAACTTTATGGTGAGCGTGACCGGCATATCCATGGCGACGGCCAGAGTTGCCTCGATGGTGATTGTCGTCATCCTCATTACTTATTTTTCCATTGTTGTCGGTGAGCTTGTGCCGAAGCGCATCGGTCTTTTAGGCGCGGACGCGATTGCGCGTTTTGTCGCTAAGCCGATCCATTGGCTTTCTCTGATCGCATTGCCTTTTGTGAAACTGCTGTCCTTTTCGACCGAGTTTGTTATGAAGCTGATCGGTACGAAAGAAAACGATCAGAAGATTACGGAAGAAGAAATTCATTCAATGATTGATGAAGGCGGATTGGCCGGCGTGATCGATGCTCAGGAGCACGTCATGGTGAAGAATATTTTCCGCCTGGACGACCGCAGCATTTCTTCTCTGATGATCCCTCGCGGTGAGGTTGAGTACATTGACCTGGACGATTCCAGAGAAGTCAATATGAAGAAGGTTCTGGAATCGAACCACTCAAGGCTTCCGGTCTGCAAGGGCGGTCTCGATGATGTTGTGGGTGTGGTTACCACTCGACAGCTTCTGAAACAGATCGTCTCTGTCGGCAAACCGAATTTTAAGGTTGAGTATGATCCGCCGTTGTACGTGCCGGAGTCACTTACCGGCATGGAGCTTTTGGAGAACTTTAGAGCGAGCGACGCTGCTTTGGCGCTGGTCGTTGATGAATACGGCGCGATTTTAGGTTTGGTGACGCCGCATGATGTTCTGGAAGCGATTGCCGGAGAATTTAAGCCTGAAACGCCGGAAGATGCGCAGATCATTAAAAAGTCAGACACCTGCTATGAAGTTGACGGACTGCTGCCGATTCCGGAGCTCAAGGATTTGCTTGCGCTGCATGAAGTTCCCGAGGAAATGGAGGATCGCTATACGACGGCTGCCGGCATGGTGATTTTCCTTCTGGAAAAACTTCCGCGTCCGGGAGATCGAGTCAGCTGGGGCGGATGGGAGTTTACGGTCCGTCAGATGGACGGCCGAAGACTTGATCGAATTCTCATTACAAAGCTTCCTGAGGCTAAGGAAGAAGAGGAAGAGAGTTAATTTGTTTTCTTAAAGCGCAGATTGCCAAGAAGCGTCAGCCGCTCAGATATTTCGCGAAAAGGCCGGGAATTTCTCGGCTTTTTTCGTACTTGCCGTGAGCGAGGCTAAGGCTGTATTGAATGTGTACGCAATACCGCCGAAGTAGTAGACGACAGGTTGCGCTGCAAAATCGACGGTGTCAGAGCCGGAGCGCGCTTTTGCTTTAAGAAGAAATTGCTGTCCCCACGCACATGCCGAATTATGGAGCGGTGCCGGTGACTTATTTATAGCTTCACGCGCTTAACGAGATTATTCTGAGAGGTCCTTACGCAGGTTGGAAGGGCTATCGTCAAAAGGCAGTTTCCATACGGGAGCTGCCTTTGTTTCAATTGCCTCAAAGAAGGCGAGAAAACTCTCCTGCAGGTACTTAATGAAAACGCGGTTGAGCTTATTGCGCCAAGCGGACTGCGTGCAGGCGACATATGTCGGCGCCGGTTCACAGGCCCATCCGGGAAGAACCGGAACCAGCTTTTTCTCAAGGAGCTCATCGATACAGAGAAACAGCGGCATATCCAAGCAGAAGCCGTAATCCTCAAGAACAAAATCTTTAATCCCAAGAATGCTTCCGATGACCATAACGTGTTTTTGATCAATTTCGACCGTGCGGTCTGCGCTCCTCATGGTTTTAAAACGGGAGCGGGTTGCGCCGTCAAACTGAAGTGCCTTGAAATTCGTTAAGTCCGACGGGTCGGTCGGCATGCCGAATTTTTTAATATAAGAAGGAGTCGCGACAGGAACATAGATATTTCGGCCGCGAGGCAGGAGCATCAGATCCTTTCCTTCGTGCATCCCGCTGACGCAGGCGATGTCCGCTTTGTACGAGGTCACATCGTTGATGCTGCCGGAACCGGCAATGGTGAAGCTGACATTGGGATAAAGCTTGTTGAAATCCTCCAGAAAGGGTCTCAAATGCCGAGTGGCTACGCCGTGAGAAACCGAAAGACGAATACCGCCTTCAAGCAGACTGTTATTTTTCAGAATTCGGTCAATGGCGTCAGTGTGCTGGTGAATGACCGGTTCAATGATGCTGAGAATTTTCTCGCCTTCCCTCGTGAGCTTAAGCGGCCTTGTTCTTTGGAATAAGCTTTGCCCGACGGTCTTTTCCAACTGGGAAAGATTGCGGGAAACAGTGGAGACCTCGACATCAAGTTCTGCGGCCGTGTAAGAGAAATTACGCGTCCCGCATAAACTCAGAAAGACACGCCAAAGATTCATATCATCAAGTTTGGACATAGGTCGAGGCCCCGAAAAGAAAAAAGTGCGAAAAAGCTTCAGCTCATATCGTCCGATTCTAATCGAGTCGCAGAGATGACTATTGATAATAAGAGGATTTCTCAGTAAAAATCCTACTTAGTAGATTTCTTTGGTGTTTTGAGAGCAAGCGGCAGGAAGTCCTCTTTTTCCGGGCTGAATCGGTACAGTTCTCCCTCGCCGAGATCGTAGTAAAGCGCATGAAGCTTCAGCGATCCTTCTTCGACTTTAGAGGAGATCCAGGGATACGAAAGCAGATTATCCAAGGACAGAAGAACAGCGCCTTCCTCACAATGGCGGGCTCTGACTTCCGGCGGTTCATCATCTGTGAGATCGTCCAGCCGATCCAGAGCCGGCGCAGCGATGCTGACCCACTGCCAAATGTATTTTTCATTGCAGATAGTCTCCGGATGCATCAGTCCGTGGATCCCGCCGCATCTGGAGTGGCCCAGAACGACGATATGCTCGACGCTGAGATGCTTGACGCCGTACTCGATGGCGGCCATGACAGCACTGGGGGAGTCCGCCTGATCCGAGGACGGAATCAGAGCCGCGACATTGCGAATGACAAAAAGTTCACCGGGCCTGCAGTGCAGAAGAATTGCCGGATCAACACGCGAATCACAGCAGGCAACAACCAGTGTTTTGGGATTCTGGGATTTCTCCAGAGACTCGAAATACTCGCGCTCTTTGAGAAAATACTTCTGTTTGAAATTATGAAAGCCTTGGAGAAGCTGGTGAAAGTTATCCATGTCCGTGCAGTTAGGTGAGGATTTGAATAGAAATTTGACAGAGTGTCATTATGGCAAAAGTGAAGCCTCAGACAAAAGAAGCGCCGGACAAAATCCGGCGCGCCAATTTGATTGATTAGATCCGTAACGGACTGCGTTCAGTCTTTATTCGGAGTTGTAAGCTGATCTGATTTCTTCGCGTGCTGTTCGGCGTCATACTCCATTCCTTTGAAGATTCCGAACGAACTTGCCGCGATAAGCGCAGCTCCGAGATATCTGCGGGGACTGCCGTTTTTCAGAACAAGCCTTGCGATAGCAAGCGCCGCAGGAATAAAGACGGTACGGGCAAGCGGGATCGCGACTTTAGGATCTGCAAGTCCCAAAGCCTTTGCCGCTTTCAGCGCGTCCTTTCCTACAGACTGTGCGGCTGTAGCAGGACGGCTACGCATCATCTCAATTTCGTTATGAATCTGAGCGCGCTGCTCGCCGGCGCGTACGGTCAGTTGGGCAAGTCTGCGCGCGACTTCGTCATTTGCCTGCATTATCGGCCTCCTTTGTCTGAACCGTGGCCCCCGCTGCAGGAGCCTCTTCGGGCGTGCCTTGCGAGCGCTTCAGCGCACCCCGGAAAGAGTTCACATCCGCCTGCATAATTTGTTTCGATTCTGCGAATGAATAGGGCAGTGTGGAAGCAAAATTGCGAGCTCGGCCCAGTAAATAGAGGAATATGACCGTGTAAAAGACCGCAAGTGCGCAGGCAACAAATACACGGTGCTCATCCCAGAAAACGACCAGCAGGGCAATTGAAATGAAAACTAAGGAAAACAGTCCGAAAAACCCCGCAAGTATGCCGTAGAAAGCGGCTTTGCCCGCATTGTCTCTGGCGACCGAAAGTTCGATAGAGGCAATCTGCAGACGAGTCGACAGTCCGTCGGCGATCTGGCCGAGCAGCGTATAGAGCCCGGGTGAGGATCTTTCCTGATTTGTTCCGTTAGCCATAATGGCCTCTGCGTGTAAAAGCCAAAATTATTTGCGGGCGATCAGAAGGCCGAGCAGCAGACCGCCGACAGCAGCGATACCGACAGCGCGCCACGGATTGTCATGGACGCAGTCATTGACTTCACCGGCAATCTGCTTGCTTTCCGCGCCGGACTTTTCAAAAAACGTCTTCATGCCGCCGCGAGCACGCAGCAGGCATTTCTTGGCTTTTTCCTGAAGTTCCTTAGCTTCGTCGCCGGTTGTTTCGGCAGCGCGCTGCAGAAGTTCATCAGCCTGCTCAAGGGCGTTATCAACGTTTTCACGTACAACTTCGTTTAAATTGGTGTCCATAAATAAACCTCCAAAAAATCTTTTTCGGCAATGAAAAAAGTCTATCACCTGCTGTGAACCCAGCTGATTACAGCGTCCAATACGGGTACTGATCCGAGGGCGGACGGTCCGTTGACAATAGCCGCGACGGCATAGCGTTTACCGTCTTTGGCCTGCACGTAGCCCGCGACAGAACGGGCGCCAGAGATGTAACCGGTTTTAATGTGCGCGTAACCGTCCGCGGCATGACGCTTGCGCATGGTGCCGTCTACACCGGAGATCGGCATGCTTGACATGTATTCCGGCATCCTCGGTGTGTTCCACATATGCGCCAGCACGGATGCGAGCGCTCCGGCTGAAATTCGCGATTTTCTGGAAAGTCCGCTGCCGTTGTCCAAAGACAGTTCGTCGGCCGGAAGTTTGTTTTCAAGGGCCCAGGCTTTGATTGTTTTTCGGCTTTGCGCCAAAGTCTTCGGCTCTCCGGCTTCCGTCTTGCCTAATTCCAGGAAAAGCTGCCGAGCGGCCGGATTCAGACTGTGTTTATTCATGTCGTAGATGATTTTTGCCAGAGGCTCCGAACTTGTACTGCTCAGTATGTTCATGTCTTTTAAAGAGCTCGGGGCTTTTCCGCTGACAAGTTTGCCCTTCCAGCTTCCGCCCGCTTTCTTCCAAAATTCAGAAAAGAGCAGCGTGAGGTATTCATCCGCACCAAGAGAGGTGTAGAAGAAATCTTTGTTTCCGCAGGAGGCGGGGAAGGAGCCGAGGAATTTCGGTGCTAACGGGGTGGAAAAATCCGGTTTGATCTGTTTGCGCCAAGCGCCGCACGCTTCCTTGCTCAGAGGGATGGTTTTCGGAAGTGCTAAGCCGTTGAGGTGCGGAACGGAGTACAGATAAGCGACGCCTTCTTTCCGATCGGGGCGTATCTGCATAAATAACGCGCGGGAGTTGACAAGCATCGCGTCGGCTCCTGTGTTGTAAGGACGGTTGCCTTCGCCGTCAAAGGCAAACGGATCGTGCGGCGGAATATCGAATCGGGAACGATCGACAATGATGTTTCCTTCGATACTCTGAATGCCCCTGCTTCGAAGTCCTTCGATCATGTCTCTGAAGTCAGAAAGAGACAGTTCGGGGTTGCCCGAGCCGATGAGGTAGATGTCGTCTTTAAGCACGCCGGCGCTGTTGGGTTCGGTCTGCGACACCATTCGGGTGTGCCAGACTTTGGCCGGTCCGAGCAGTTCAAGCGCCGCAGCCGAGGTCACAATTTTTTCTACGGAAGCGGGCATTCTGGGAGCGGACGCATTGATGAATACCGGTTTTTCTTTTGCCGAGAGCGGAATTACCGCCATAGAGAAGTCGGCTGTCGGCACTTTGTATTTGGTCATCGCCTTTTTAATCGGCGCCGGAATCGGAGCAGCTTTTTCGGCTGCGTATGAAACGGACAAGGCCGAAAGAATGGAAATCAGTGCGGCTTTCCGCAGCAATGAGAGGTAAGACTTCATAAAAACAGAATAGACCTGCCTGAGAAATAGACAAGTTAAGGGTTAACGATTACACAATGTTAATAAAAAAGAAATAGCTCTTCTTTAAACTTTCGGATGAAGTTGTTAGTATAAACACCTATTTATCTGAGGGGTTGAAAAATCGATTCGAATCCCAACATAAGGAATATTGAAACACAACTTGTTTGTTTACCAAGAATAGGAGTTTAAAGATGAACATTCGTCCTTTGCATGACCGCGTTATCGTAAAGCGCGTAGATGCCGAAACGCGTACAGCCAGCGGCATTTATCTTCCCGAAGCCGCAGGTGAAAAACCTGATCAGGGTCAGGTTTTGGCTGTCGGTCCCGGTAAGCGCGACGACGCCGGCAAGCTTATTCCGATGGACGTTAAGGTAGGCGACCGTGTTCTCTTCGGCAAGTACTCCGGTCAGACGGTCAAGGTTGACGGAGATGAATATCTCGTGATGCGTGAAGAAGACATCATGGGCGTTCTTGAATAACAGAACTGCCGAACTACGAAAGAATATAGAGATAGGAGATTTAATAAATGGCTTCTAAGCAGGTTTTATTTGGTGATGACGCCCGCGTACGCATGGTTCGCGGCGTTAATGTTCTCGCTGACGCGGTAAAAGTAACTCTCGGCCCGAAAGGCCGTAATGTTGTGCTTGAACGCGCATTCGGCGGCCCGACAATCACTAAGGACGGTGTTTCCGTCGCTAAGGAAGTTGAGCTGAAGGACAAGTTCGAAAACATGGGCGCTCAGATGGTTAAGGAAGTTGCTTCCAAGACCAGCGACAACGCCGGTGACGGTACAACTACTGCGACCGTTCTTGCTCAGGCGATCGTTGACGAAGGCATGAAGTTTGTTGCCGCCGGCATGAGCCCGATGGATCTGAAACGCGGTATCGATAAGGCTGTCGGTGCTGCAATCGCTGAACTGCACACACTCAGCAAGCCGACAACAACCAGCAAGGAAGTTGCTCAGGTCGGCGCTATTTCCGCTAACTCCGATCATGAAATCGGCGACATCATTGCTCAGGCGATGGAAAAGGTCGGCAAAGAAGGCGTGATCACCGTTGAAGACGGCAAGAGCCTGCAGAATGAACTTGAAGTGGTTGAAGGTATGCAGTTTGACCGCGGCTATCTGTCTCCGTACTTCATCAACAACCCCGACAAACAGGTAGCCCTTCTTGAAAACCCCTACATCCTTCTTGTTGAGAAGAAAGTCAGCAACATCCGCGATCTTCTCCCGATTCTCGAGCAGGTTGCCAAGTCCGGCCGTCCGCTTCTGATTATCGCTGAAGATATCGAAGGCGAAGCGCTTGCTACTCTGGTTGTCAACAGCATCCGCGGCATCCTCAAGACTGTTGCCGTCAAGGCTCCCGGCTTTGGCGACCGTCGCAAGGCAATGCTTGAAGATATCGCCATCCTCACCGGCGGTACAGTCATCAGCTCCGATGTCGGCCTGACTCTTGAAAAGGCTACACTGAACGAACTCGGCTCCGCTAAGAAGGTTGAAGTCAATAAGGAAAGCACCACGATTATTGACGGCGCCGGCAAGGAAGATCAGATCGAAGCCCGCGTAAAACAGATTCGTAAGCAGATGGAAGAAACATCCAGCGATTACGACCGTGAAAAACTTCAGGAACGTGTTGCCAAACTGGCAGGCGGTGTTGCGCTGATCAAGGTTGGTGCTGCAACTGAAGTTGAAATGAAGGAAAAGAAGGCTCGTGTTGAAGATGCTCTGCACGCTACACGTGCTGCTGTTGAAGAAGGCGTCGTCGCCGGCGGCGGTGTCGCGCTGATTCGTGCAAAACAGGCCATTAAGGAACTGAAGGGCGAAAACGCCGAACAGGACGCCGGTATCAAGATCGTTCTGCGCGCTATGGAAGAACCGATGCGTCAGATCGTCCGCAACGCCGGTGACGAACCGAGCGTCGTAGTTGACCGCGTCGCCAACGGCAAGGGCAACTTCGGCTTCAACGCTCAGACCGGTGAATACGGCGACATGATTGAAATGGGTGTTCTTGACCCGACTAAGGTCACACGTACCGCTCTGCAGAATGCGGCTTCTGTTGCCAGCCTGATCCTGACAACCGAATGCATGATCGCAGATCTGCCGGAAGACAAACCTGCTGTTCCTCCGATGGGAATGGGCGGCATGGGCGGAATGCCCGGCATGATGTAATCATCCGCTGATTGATTAGAACGAAAGGCCCTCAGTGAAAGCTGAGGGCCTTTTAGTTTTTTAAGCTTAAAATATTAGGGAAAACATCCAAAACAACAGAGCTCGAACCATGAAGTGGAAATTCGTCCTAGCCCTGCTCACGACGTGTGCGATTCTGATGTCGATGAGCTACACAATGCTTATCCCGTTCCTCCCGATGTATTTAATTCAGGATCTTGGCGTCAAGCAGGCGGATGTGGACATGTGGTCGGGCGCGATCTTCGCGGTGACCTTCCTCGTGAGCGGTATCATGGCGCCGATTTGGGGCGCGCTCGCCGATAAAAAGAGCCGCAAACTGATGGCGATTCGAGCAGGTTTCTGTTTAGCGATTACCTATTTGCTCGGCGGCTTGGTTTCCAATCCGTGGGAACTTTTCGGGGTACGAATTGTTCAGGGGCTTTCCGCGGGTTTGTGGCCGGCGCTTCTTGCGATCATCAGTGCCGAATCTCCCAAACTAAAGCTCGGCTTCTGCATGGGCGTCATGCAGGGCGGCATGACTGCGGGCGGCGTGCTCGGACCTCTGTTCGGCGGCCTGCTTGCTGACCAGTTCGGCATGCGAAGCGCATTTTTTATCGCGGCAGGTGCACTCTTTCTAATCACCCTGGCGCTTGTCTTCTTCATTAAAGAAAAACCGAGAGTTCCGGATCCCAATGCCAAACCGGTTCGTATTTGGGACTTTTCGCTTCTGAAAATTCCTGCAGTGAAGCGCATGCTGATCTGCGCGGGTGTAGTTCAGCTCACCATCCTTCTGCAGCAGCCGGTTATGCCGCTGTACGTCGCAGAACTTCAGGGTTCAATGGACCGCATTGTTCTGGTTTCCGGTATTGTCTTTTCGATTACGGGTGTCTCCGGAGTTCTGGCTTCGCCGGTTTGGGGCATCATGGGACAGAATATCGGCTATCGTCCCGTTCTGTATTTATCTTTGCTGGGCGCGGGCATATTGGGCGTCATACAGGTCTTTCCGAACTCTCTTGAATGGTTTACCGGCTGGCGCTTTATCGGCGGTTTGGCCTTTGCGGGAATTTTCCCCGCGATTAACGCAGTTCTTACCGTTTCCACCTCTGCCAATGACAAGGGAAGGGTATTCGGACTGTCTTATCTTGCCCAGCAGCTCGGCGCGGTTTTCGGGCCGATCATCGGCGGGGCGATGGCGGCTTGGTTCTCTTATAAATTTATTATCGGACTTTCGGGCTTTATTCTGCTGCCGCTCGTTCTTTATCTGTATCTGAAAAGACCGGCGAGCAGTGAAGGAAGCGGCACGACACTTACCTAGCAAACGGTTAATTTCGGAATGCGGCCGCTACAATGCATCTCCACATATTCACACTATTGAGGAAGAAGACGGATGAAATTCACAGAAATGCTCCAGCAGCGCTGGGATAAGAACAACACTCTTTTATGCGTCGGACTGGATCCGGATCTCAAACGTTTTCCCGATAAATTCGCCTCTTGCCGTCATCCGTACCTTGATTTCTGCTGGGAGATTGTGCAGGCAACCGCCGACACAGTCTGCGCATTTAAGCCGCAGATCGCGTATTTCGCCTCAGTCGGCGCGGAGGATCAGCTCACTGAACTCATCAGACGCATTCACTCCGAATTCCCGGGTATCCCTGTGATTTTGGACGCGAAACGCGGAGATATCGGATCCACTGCCAAGCATTACGCTAAGGAAGCGTTTGAGCGGTTCGGAGCCGACTGCGTGACACTTTCTCCGTACATGGGACGAGACTCGGTCGAGCCGTATCTGGAGTATGAAGACAAAGGCGCATTCATACTTTGCAGGACCAGCAATAAAGGCGGAGACGATCTTCAGATGCTCGACTGCGGCGGAAAGCCCCTCTATCACGTCGTTGCGGAAAAAGTTGCCGAATGGAACACAACCGGTCAGCTTGGTCTGGTGATCGGCGCGACCTATCCGAATGAGCTGAAAAGCGTGCGCGCGATCACGCCGGAGTTGAATTTTCTGGTACCGGGTATTGGCGCTCAGGGCGGAGATGTGAACGCGAGCGTCAAAAGCGGTATGAATGCCGAGAAAACCGGCATGATAATCAATTCAAGCCGGGCAATTCTTTATGCGTCTCAGGGCGACGACTTTGCGCAGAAAGCAAGATTTGCCGCACTGAGGACCCGCGACGAAATTAATAAGGCGCGCGGCTAAAGTTCCTTAACCAACGTCTTTGTGGGCAGGCGCCAGA
>NZ_CALPCV010000036.1:0-22135 GCF_943193095.1 Parasutterella muris
AAGAGAATCAAGCGCGGCCTCTATCGATCGTCAGACGGACATTTGATCAATGCCGATATCAATGGCGCAGCCAATATTGGTCGAAAAGAACTCGGGGATGAGTGGCTCAAAAAGCTGCTCGAACTCGATGGGGGCGTATTTGTGGACACGCCCGCAATTGTACGAAACCTGCATGCATGTGTGGGTGTTCGCCAATTGCTAGAAATGGGAGCACGCTCCCATGAAACCTCGCACGTGAGTGCGAGGTAGTTCATTGTTCTAATTGCTTAACTGTATTGTCCGGCACCAGTTCGTCGGAGGATTTTGGAAGCGCTTCAGCTGCGTTGACCGGTTCGTCAGGTTTGATTTTGCACAGTTCCGGTCCGTTGTCCTGAATTGTGATGATCAGCATCTGATGCGTCTGGTCATTCATCTTGGCAAGTGAGGAGAGGAACTGGTCCTCGTACTCAATTTGAGCAGGCGTTTTGAGCATGCCCGCAAGGACCTGCTGACGGTGCGCCTGACGCACCTGTTCACGCAGGTGAATCAGTTCATCTTTGGTAAGCCGCTTGTAAAGGACATAAGGTTTGTCGCGATAGCCGTCGTGCTGCATCAGAAAGCGTTCGCGAAGCGCCTTTTTCTCTTCCATAGAAAGATGCTTGCGAAGCTCGGTGCGCTCTTCGTGCGTCATTCTTCGCCAGTGATAATCGCGGTGCCGCGCGGAAAGCTTCGACCACACCTGGGCTCGGGCTCTCATATCCAGGCTGTCCCAGGGGCAGGCCTGTACCTGCGTCTCTCCCTTAGGGCTGTGCGGGTTATTGTGCTTGTGCCGATAAAACGGGCTCTGCTGCTGCACAGTTGCTGTCGTCGTCTGAGCAGAAAAAGAAATGACCGTTTCGGCGGCAGCGTCAAGTGCTGCAAACGCCGGTACGAGCAAAAGTGCGAAGTACGTGAAACGGCAAATCATAGTCAATAAGAGTCCCGGGAGTCATTTATAGTTACTAATGCTATAAAAGTTAATGCCCAAAAGGAAGAGAAATCAGTAGTATTCTTAGCAGAAAAGCGATAAATTTTGTTGCATCGTGTAATTTGAATTTTCAATAGGAGACGTAATGCAAGAAACAGAGAACATTAGAAAGGAGTCATCGACCCTGAGCTCTAAGCGTCCTCCCCGAATTCTCGTGGTGGATGACGACGGCCGCCTGCGTGATCTGCTGAGACAATTTTTAACGAATAACGGTTTTCACGTTTCGGTCGCAGAAGACGCCAATCAGATGAATCGTCTCTGGATGCGCGAACGTTTCGACGCGGTCATTCTTGACGTCATGATGCCGGGCGAAGACGGCATTTCCATTCTCAAGCGCATCCGCGCGTCAAACGACAACACTCCTATCCTGATGCTGACCGCTAAAGGCGAGGATATTGACCGTATTCTCGGTCTGGAGTTCGGTGCGGACGACTATCTGCCTAAACCCTACAATCCGCGTGAGCTGCTTGCCCGTCTGCACGCCATTCTGCGCAGACGCGAACCGGTTGATCCTCCGGGAGCTCCGAGCAAAGAAGACGAAACGGTTTTCTTCGGCAATTTCACACTGGATCTCGGTACACGCAAACTGAAGAAGGGCGACGAAGAGATTCCGCTCACAACCGGCGAATTTGCGGTGCTCAAGACCTTTGCGCGTCATCCGAGAGTGCCGCTTTCACGCGACAAACTGATGGAAATGGCCCGCGGCAGAGAATACGAAGCCTTTGACCGTTCATTGGACGTTCAGGTTTCCCGTCTGCGCAAGATCATTGAAGTCGATCCTTCCAAACCGCGCTATCTGCAGACGGTTTGGGGCTTAGGCTACGTGTTTATTCCCGACGGACAGTCCGACGGTAAGTAAAGCGATATAAAGGCTAAGCGCGGCATGGCGGATTCAAAAGACAAAGAGAGTGCGGCATCTCAATTCTTTTCCGGTTTGTTCTGGAAAACCTTCGGGATGCTGTTCATCCTTGTTCTTACCAGTGTCGGCGCTTGGCTTTACGGGCTCTCCGTCCTTGACGAAGAGCCTCGGGCGCTGAGCGCGTCTCAGCGCATTACCTCTATTACGACGCTAACCCGTTATGCACTGATCAGCGCGGATACGAGTTATCGGTTCGACCTCATCATGGCTCTCGCGCAGCGCGAGGGCCTCAACATTCTTCCCAAAGAACCGAGCGATCGGGTTGAGCCGCTTGAAGGCGACCGACTCAACGATCTGATTCTGGAAAACGTGCGCTCTTCGCTTGGCAAAGATACGATGCTTGCGCGCCGCATTAACGGTATGCCGGGACTTTGGGTCAGTTTTAAAATCGACGAAGACGAGTATTGGCTCCGGTGCGAGCGATCCTCGAATCCGCCTCGTCTCGGAACGAACTGGATTTTTTGGTTCGGCGGAATGCTTTTTGTCTGTACGCTCTTTACCGTATTGCTGACGAATCGTCTGATTGATCCTTTGTCGCGTCTTTCGAGTTATGCGAGACAGCTTGGCCGAGGCATTCTGCCCGAGCCGCTGCCTTTGGACGGCCCGAGAGAAATCCGGGAAGTCAATGAAAGCTTCAACGTGATGGTTTCCGATCTGAAGCGGCTTCAAAGCGACCGCGAACTTCTTCTTGCAGGTGTCAGCCACGATCTTCGGACGCCGATTACACGTCTGCGTCTAGAAGTAGAACTCGCGCCGATTTCTGAAGAAACGCGAAACGCGATGTGCAGCGACCTTGATCAGATGGAAAGCATCGTGAAGCAGTTCATGGCGTATGTTCGTCAGGGTGAAACCGAGCTGAGCGTCGTGGATATTTCTTCTACGCTTCGCGAGGTCATCGCGGCCAACCGCCTTTCGACGCAGCCTGATGTCACGCTGAAAGTATCGATAGACGATAATCTTGAAGTGCGGGCCAATCCGACGGATTTGGCCAGAGCGATTCAAAACATGATTGTGAACGCCGGCAAGTACGGCAGAAGTACGGACGGACGGCTGAATTTAACGATTGTTCTGCGTCATCTGAAGAAGAAGAGTCTTGCCGAACTGATCGTTTCCGACGATGGAAAAGGGCTTCCTGCCAATGATTTGGAGCGTGTGTTAAGGCCGTTTGAACGCGGCGACACTGCCAGAGGCAACGCGAGCGGCACCGGTCTCGGACTTTCCATTGTGACCCGCGTCGCCAAAGCGGGTGGCGGTTCCGTGCGTCTTGTTCAGAATATTCCGAACGGTCTGAGCGTACAAATGATTATGCCGCTCGTTCCGTCCTCTTCCTTAGTTCGGCAGAGCGGCCCAAGCGGCACGGATAATCAATCCAAAGCTTAAGAACGCGCTTTGAGCAGAATCACTGCCTGAGCGACGATACCTTCTTCCCGTCCTTCAAAGCCGAGGAGTTCGTTGGTTTTGGCTTTTACATTCACGCAGTCGATCGGCAGTCTCAGAATAGAGCTAAGCGAAGCGTTGATTTGTTCCATGTAAGGTGCAAGTTTTGGCTTTTGCGCGATGATCGTGCAGTCCGCATTGACCGGCATCCAGCCCTTTTTAAGGACCAATTCCAGAGCTTCGGACAGCAAAAGCGCGCTGTCCGCGCCCTTGTATTTCGGATCGGTGTCCGGGAAATGTCTGCCGATATCGCCGAGCGCCGCAGCGCCAAAGAGCGCGTCGGTTACGGCGTGCAAAAGCACATCCGCGTCGGAGTGGCCGTAAAGGCCTTTGTCATGTTTAATCGTAACGCCGCCGAGAATCAGCGGCCGGCCTTCGACCAGCCGATGGACGTCATAGCCCTGGCCGATACGGTATTCATTGTGCATCATAGTGTTCCAAGATTTGTATTAAATATCGTCGCCCGCGGCTCTAGTCCTGAAGACGGCGCGCGCGAGCGCGAGATCTGCAGGACGCGTCACTTTAAAGTTTGTCGAAGAGCCTTCGATCAGTGCGGGTTTGAAGCCGGAAGCTTCCATTGCACTTGCCTCATCGGTGACGACAGCCTCAGTGTTGGAGAGCGCCTTAGTGAGCGGTCCGACCTTGAAGCACTGAGGCGTCTGAGCTGCCCAGAGTTTGTCTCGAGGAATCGTTTTGCCGATTTTTCCTGCGGCGTTCTGCTGCTTGATCGTGTCACTTACGGGAACCGCAAGGATGCCGCCTTCGTCGGTCTTTAAACAGTAATCAATCAGTTTGGCGACATCTGAGGCTTTAACGCAGGGACGGGCGGCGTCATGCGTGAGGACCCAATCGTTTGCGGAGAGTCCGGAGTATGTGATGCCGTTGCGGATACTGTCGGCTCTGCTTGCGCCGCCGACGCGGGCGATTTTGACGCGCGGGTCGGTGAACTTCAGCTGCTGACCGATTAAGTCCGAAGGAGAAATCACAATAACGAGCTGTTCGATTCTGGGCTCTTCAAGAAGAGCCGAAACGGAGTGCTCGAGCATGGTTTTACCTTCAATTAAAGCGTACTGCTTAGGAAAGTTCGTACCCATCCGGGTTCCTGAACCGGCCGCGACGACGACGGCTGCGAGCCGGAAAGAGGCTTCTTGTGTGTTCATGTGGATTCTCCGTTATCGATGGGATTCTAGCTCAAACGCCGCGATGTCTAGCCTATTTTAAAATTCGCGGCTTCTTTACCCGCGATGCGGCCGAACACCACGCATTCGGTGAGCGCGCCGCCTCCGATTCGATCTTTGCCGTGAAGACCGCCCGTCGCTTCACCCGCTGCATATAAGCCCGCAATCGACGTTCCGTCGTTTCGCAGTACTTCCGCATACTCGTTAAACGCGAGTCCGCCGCAGCAGTAATGAATGCCGAGTTTTTCCCGGCCGATGTAGTAGGGCGGCTTGTCGATCGTCTGCAAAAGAATCGGCTTTTCGAAATCCTCATCCTTTTGGCAACGCACAAACTCGTTATAGCGGTTCAGTGTTTCTTCAATGTTTTCTGCGGGGCAGCCGATCAGTTTGGCGATTTCTGCTGTATCAGCGCATTTATAGACAGATCCGTCCTCGAGTTTTGTCTCTACCGTCAGACTCTTTTTCGACTTGGCGTCCGTGATTGCCCAAAGAGTTTCATTGGGCTGCTTTAAAAGTTCTTTCTGTATGACGGCGTGCGCATTGGCTTCATTGACAAAACGTCTGCCTTCCTGGTTGACGTAGATATCGGCTCCGGAGTAATTCAGCATGCGTCCGCCGAGATAGCAGATCAGCTGAATGTGTTCAAGATCTTTGACCATCGCATTTAGCGGTTTCGCAAGCGAGATCGCGTCTCCGGTCGCGCCGTCAAGGCCTCGTCCGGTCGGATTGGCGGTTGAGCGCATGGCAGGGCTGATATTTCGGTTGACAGCGCGGCACATGCTGATGTTTCCCGTAAAGCCTCCGCAGGCAAGAATCACCGCTTTAGAGCGAATGTATTCTACGTTTCCTTCCGGTGTGCGCATCACAACACCTTCGACCGCGCTTCGGTCCGCATAAGTGAGCAGATCGTTCACGCGGTGCGAGAAGATAAACCGCACTCCGAGTTCGCGAGCGCGCTGATTCAGATGCGTGATGTAGTTGAGTCCGTTGGCGCCGCTGTGTGAGATAAAGCTGCAGACACTGAGGGAGCCGACGGGAAGGTAGGGTTCGGGGTTCCAGCGGACACCCATGCTTTCAAGCCAATCCATAGCGGATTCGCTTTCTTTCATCAGAATTTTTAAAAGCTTCGCGTTGGCCTCAGGTCCGCCGATGACCAGGCTTTCTTTGACCGCATCCTCGACGGTGGTTTTAATTCCGTAGGGCTTGAGCCGCTTTTCGGAAACCGCGCAGAAGGATCCGCTTGCGACTCGGGAGTGGCCGCCGAGGATGGGGAGCTTTTCTATCACTAAGACGTTTTCCGCGCCGTTTTCACGAGCCGATACTGCTGCTGAGAGTCCGGCAAGTCCGGAGCCGACAATGACGACGTCCCAAAGGCGAATGCCGAAGGGAGAGGCAGCAGCCGCGCTCGTTGTTACAGCGCCAAGCGCCAGCGAAGCGCCGAGGCTGAGCAGATTTCGCCTACGCATCCTGCTGATCCTCTTCCTGAATTAAGATCAGCGCCCGCGTGATTTCGGCGACAGAGCTGAGTTCAAGCTTTTCTGCCGCATGTCCGCGGTGCATTTTGACCGTTGCCAGAGAAAGTCCTAGTTTGTCGCCGATTTCTTTATTGGTGAGTCCGTCCACGACTAAATGCAGGACTTCTTTTTCACGTGCGGTCAGGTGGCTGTAACGGCGTTTGAGTTCCAATCTTTCTTTTGCTCTGCGGCTTCTGCTGAAGCCGAGTTCCACCGCCTTTTCCACTTCAGCGTTGAGCCGCTCAGGGTCGGCCGGTTTTTCAAGGAATGTCACCGCGCCTTTTGCCATCGCGTTAACCGCCATTTCAATGTCGCCGTGACCGGAAAGGAAAATAATCGGGAAGTGCTTATAGCCGCGTTCAATCATAATCTGCTGAACTTCCAGGCCGGTAAAGTTCGGCATACGAAAGTCCAAGACCAAACATCCCGGAACGTCCAGATCATCCGAGCGCAGGAATTTTCCCGGTGAGTCATAAGCGACAACTTTCCAGCCCATCGTCTGAAGATAAATCTGGGTGGAGAAGAGAAGACTCGCGTCGTCGTCCACCAGGCGGATCAGCGCTTCGCTTTTATTCATTGTTCATTTCCTTTTGTTTTAATCGGTCAATCAGCAGCTCGGCGATGACGCCGCCTTTTGGTCTGCGTTTAAAGTGCAGACTCGCGCCGTGCATGTCTGCGATTTCTCTGACGATCGAGAGACCGAGCCCCAAGCCTTCGGCTTTTGTTGACTCGGCAGCATGTTCGAGCCGCTCGAAAGCGTCTTCATTGAGCTCTTCACCGTTGTTCCAAATCGTGAGATTCCATTTACTGCCTTTTTCCGTCAGTTCAATTCCGACTTTAGGTTTCTTTACGGCTTTGCTCGCGCTCGCCGCATTACGAATGAGATTCAGAATCAGCAGCTCCAAAGACAGCGGGTCGGCCAGCACATGCGCGGAGAGGCCGTTCGTAATGAACGGGACCAGGGTCTGCGCGTCTTCCTGCTGATGGAAGGTACGGATGGCTTTTTCCACGATCAGATTGAGCTGACAGGGCATCTGCGGCGCCTGTTCCTTGCGCGCGAATTTGCGCACTGAATCGACGATCATTGAGATGCGTTTTGTTTCTGCACTGATGTTGTCGATGATCTGCTTGGACAGATCGTCGCTTTCGAGACTGCCCTTCAGTCTGACATTGAGCACCGCGGCGTAATTAAGGAGCGCGCCTAAGGGCTGCTTTAATTCGTGCGCAATGATGTTGGACATCTGAGAAATCACGCCGGATCGTTCGATATGCGAGAGGCGCTTTCGTCCGGCGATTGCTTCTTTCTCCGCTTTTTCCTTCGCTTTAATCGCGCTGCTCAGTTCCAGCGTCCGCTGATCAACCAAGCGGTGAACGCGCAATTCATTTGCGATTAAAAACAGGAGAATCAGTGTGAGGATCAGCAGTTCGGTTTTATAGCGAAGGAGCAGCGCGCCCGGTGATGTGTCGCGCAGATTTTTGTACATACCAAAACGCAGCCGCCTCATTAAGTCGATTGCGCCGATATAGTCACCGGTAGCCGACCACTCGCTTTCCTCGGTCGGCGGCATGGCAAAGAGCGCACGAATAAAGTCTTTGACGACAGCGTCCGGGGTTCCCTTGAGTGAACTTATCACGAAGCCCGGATAAAGATCTTTCGTTGATCGCTTGCAGTAGAGGGATGCGGCGTCATCCGCTTTATAAAGCGCGACCGGTTTTACGGCGCCGGGGGAGAGCAGACCGTCTCCCTCAAGCATTTCGAGGTAACAGGTCGGGAGGATGCCGACGTCGCTCGCGCCCGAAATCACCTCTTCAATAATTTTGAGAGGATGGTCGCGAACGAAACTTGCGGCTTTAAAAAAGTTATCCGAAGAAAATCCGTGCCGCTCGATTTCGCCAAGCGCGGACCACCAGCCGATCAAAGAGGTGGGATTTTGGGCTGTTACAGTTTTATCCCGCATGTCTTCAAGGGTTCGGATATCTGAGCGGTCGCCTCTCGTGATGAAAAGCGCGCCGTTGTCTCCGCCGGAATTATTCGAGTAGATGCTTTTCAGCGTGGCGATGTCATGGCTGCCGTACTGAGGAGAGGTACTGAGCATAAGGTAGATCTCAGCGGGCGCCATGAGAAAATCCGGTTTGAACTGCTGCAGTTCGACCTCAAGATTTGCGGACGATATGGTGATAAGCGAGAGGTTATACCGATCTCCGAGTGTTTTTTTGAGATATTCAAAGGTCGGGAATACGGTTCTCTCTTTAACTTCTTCCGCGACAGAGCCGATATAACCGATTGTGATATCCGTTTTATCGGGTGCAGAAAGTCCCTCAGCGGAGCATACCGCCGAGAGAAGCAAAGACACAATAAAACAGGAAAGTCGTTTCACAAATCAAGGAATTTCGGTTTGATTTGTTATTTTCGCAAAAGCGAAGAATTTTGACCTGCTGGTTTTCCTTGATATTTTTATGAGATATTTCAGAAGAGGTGGGGGTTTTAGGACGAACTGCTAATAAAAAACCGCCCAAAGGCGGTCTTGTCGTGCAATACGTTAATTAACCTCTGTATTTGTCAAGGTCATAGAAAATATCTTCCTGCGGCAGACGGGATTTCGGACGAGTGCGGTTGTGATCGTCTTCAGCGTCATAGCCGAGTGTGACAAGCAGAACAGAGCGGGCGCCGTACATGTCAAGGTTCAGCACTTTGTCCATCGCCGCTTCATCAAAACCTTCGATCGGCGTTGAATCAATGCCCATAGAGGAAGCACCGTAAAGAAGGGCTGTCATTGCGATGTATGCCTGTTTCTTTTCCCAGTTGAGGGTTTCGCCGACCTGCTCACGCAGGTTAATGAAATACTGACGGCCGTCATAGATTTCCTTTGCCGCTTCTTCGTTGGCGACTCTGCCGTCCTTTGTTTCCTGCTCCAGTAGGCGGTGCTGATATTTGTCAGACAGGCCGTTGCGAACAGCGATCAGGACAAAGTGTGAGCACGTATCTAGGCGAGGCCAGTTGAAATCAGCAACTGCGGGACGAATACGTTTTTTTGCTTCTTCCGATGAACCGGTCAGGAAAATCCACGGCTGGCTGTTGACGGAAGAGGGCGCAAGCTGAAGAATTTTTTTAAGCTTGTCGAAATCCTCGGCTGAGATTGACTTGGACGGGTCAAACTTTTTAGCGGTAAATCGCTTTTCAGATAATTCAAGGAAATCCATTATTCGTTTCTCCAACGTTTAAAAGCAGATGACTGAGTATAGACGTCTTTTGCGCTTTGAGCGTATAGAAAAAGTGCAGTCTGTCGGCTATCCGCTGAGATTTATCGGTCGATGTTATTCAGGAGAAGCACTTTGGCATTGGTCAAACAAGCCTGCATTCGTTAGACTTTTCATATGCGAAACAAATGAAAGCTTTTTTCGGCAAAAAAGTCAGCAATGAAAAGAATACTGGTAACAGGAGCAGACGGCTACATCGGCAATGCGATGGTGCTTGCGCTGCTGAACTATACAAAGCAGTTCGTCGTGCGTGCGGCGGCGCAGAAAGAGTTCGTGCTGAACTCAAAATCCTTTGAAACGGTGCGTCTGGCAAGTTTGGAAGATACTCCGGACTGCCAGAAAGAGTTCGCAGACTGTGACGCCCTCATTCATTGCGAGACTTATGAAACGCTTCGCCAAGGCGGTGACTGGCTCGAAGAAAGCGCTCTGCACAGAATTCATGTGCTCGGTTCCGTCCATTTAGCCAGAGAAGCCTATCGTGCAGGTATCCGCCGCTTTATTTTTATCAGCACGGTTGAAGTGAACGGCGCATCCACACCGGAGGGAAAGAAATTCTTTGCCGATTCGCTGCCGCGCCCGAGAACTTTGTTCGGCCGTTATATGCATCAGACGGAGAAAGCGATTCAGCAGGTCGGAGAGGAGTCCGGTCTTGAAGTCACGATCATTCGCATACCGATGGTTTACGGGCCGGGCTGCTCCAATCTTTTTAGTTTTGCCCGCAAGCTGGTTGAATACTGCGTGCCGCTGCCTCTGCTGTGGTGTTCCAAGAACAAGCGCTCGCTTTTATCGATTGATAATCTGACGGACTTCGTGATTAAGTCGCTGGTTCATCCCGCGGCAGCCGGTGAGACCTTTCTGGTTAGTGACGGGCATGATTTGTCGGCGGAAGAGTTTTTCTGTCTGCTCGCCAAATCGCATCGCCGTCCGCCGCTTCTTTGGCCGTTCCCTCCGCTTTTTCTTCGTCTCTTCAACAGTTACATCGGTCGCCAGGCCTGGGAGGATTTCCTTTTTAAGAACCTGGTCGTCGATATTAAAAAGAACATGATTCTTCTCGGCTGGGAGCCTCCGCTGAGTGTGGAGCAGTGCTTCCGCAGGTCCTGGGATGAGCGTTCCGTGGCAGGAACCTCGCATCGCTCGAATTAGAGCATTAGGCGCGAGAAGTCTTTCTTCGGCGTGTACTATAGCCTCGACAATCCTTAATTAGACTAGAAGAAATGGGCGTACTGATTCAAATTATGCTGGCGACACTGCTCTCGTCAGTGCTTTCGATTATTTTGGCCGGGCTGATCAGCTTTAAGTTTCTGGACCAGTACATGAGCAAGATGCTGTGTATTTCAACCGGACTTCTGATCACGGTGGCGTTCACGCATCTTCTTCCGGAAGCGTTTGAAATTCATGAGAATGCGGTTTCTATCGGTTGGACGCTTCTCGTGAGTGTCTTATTCCTTTTTGGTATTGAGTATTACTTCAACAGCCACCACAGCCACACTGATCACGAGGGCACGGTGGTCAGCGAAATGATTGAGAACAGTCGTAAAGGCGCAAAGGGCGGCAATGCAATTCTGATCGGAGATGCATTCCACAATCTGACGGACGGCATTTTGATTGCGAGCGCCTTCATGGTGAGCAACAGCCTCGGCTGGATTACGGCATTTGCGATTATGGCGCATGAAATCCCGCAGGAGGTTGGAGATTTTATGGTTCTGCTGCATTCCGGATTTGAGCGCGCCAACGCTCTGATGTGGAACATCATTTCAGGTCTGACGTCTATGGTTGGCGGCTTGTTCGGCTACTTCCTGCTCGATAAAGTGGAGTGGATGGTGCCGTATGCGTTTGCGATCGCGGCCGCGAGCTTTATTTATATTGCGATGTCGGATCTTCTGCCGGAAATCGCCAGAAAAGAAAAGGCAGAAAGTTTTCTGATCCAGATGCTGTTTATTTTGATTGGTGTCGCAATCGCGGTAGCTGCAACCGGTTCAATGCACGCTCATTAATATCGTTCAGCGGGGAAAGAATCATAAAAGCGCAGGAGGGTTTTAGTAATTCTCCTGCGCTTTGCGCATCTGAATCAGCCGTGCGTAAAAATCAATCCGTGACGACCGGGTTCTCTTCAAAATCGATCCACTGACTGAAAGATCCGGGGTAGAGACGAGAGCCGAACAGTCCACAGTAGTCCATGGCAAAAAGATTGACGCTTGCGTTTACGCCGGAACCACAGGAGTGGATGACCTGCTTTGGAGATTTTCCGTTTAAGAGTGCAAGGAATTCTTTGCGCAGCTCCGGAGCGGATTTAAAGAAACCGTTTTCATCAAAACATTCGGATCCGCTTCTGCAGACGGCTCTGGGGATGTGTCCTGCTTTATGGTCGATTGTTTCTCCGATGCCGTGGAATCGTGTTTCAGGACGTGCGTCAATCAGCATGAATTCATGTGTCTTCAGATTATCCTGAACCTCTTTCATTTGGACAGGAACTTCGAGCGCTTCATGCTCCGTGACGGACTCTGAGGGCTGAGGTTCCAACGGAGTGCCGGTAAGCGGCAGGTTTTTCAGTTTCCAGCCTTTAAGGCCGCCGTTCAAAACGGCGACACGTTCATATCCGAGCCAGCGCAGCTCATACCAGAGACGCGTGGAAAAGCCGAGGCCGCCCTGATCATAGATAACGATCTGCTTAGAGGAATCGACGCCGAAAGCCTGCATATTCTTTTCAAACGCGGCCCGATCCGGCATCGGGTGCCGCCCAGTTCCTTTGGCGACTTTGCCGGTCACGTATTTGTCAAAGTCAATAAAGACGGCACCGGGGATGTGTTCGACTGCGTAATTCTTTTTGCCGATATCCGGTTCGGTAATGCTGCAGGAAGCGTCGAGCACAAGCAAATTGTCGGATTTGGAAATTTTCTGATTAACCAGAAGCGCATGAAGTTCATGCGGTTCGATGAGTGTGGTGTAAATCATTGCCTGACCTTTGAATTTAATATTCAGGATTTTATTACCGGCAATTTCTCAGTACAACGCAATGCGAATCGTATTCGGAAGGCAAGTCGTCAGTCTCATTTTGATTTTATGAAGCTGCCGCATCTTCTGAGACTGTTAAATTCATGAAACAGTCTCTAAAACTACCGATTCTTTGGTATTTAGGTGCCATATTGTAAGAATAGGACGATAATCGCAGCAATTTGTCATATTATCTAGCCATATCATCAGTAGAATTTGCATTGATTAAAAAGAACATCGGAATATGAGCAAGCAAAACAGCGCAAACGCGTCGGATGACGACATTAAAGAAATGAGCTTTGAAGCCGCACTCAAGGAGCTCGAATCTCTCTCTGAAAAAATGAGTCAGGGCGGACTTTCTTTGCAGGAGTCTGTCGAGGCCTACTCTCGCGGCGCAAAACTGAAGCAGCATTGTTCGCAGCTTCTGAAGGCAGCTGAAGAAAAAATCCGAGTCATCGACGCTGCGATGAAAGAAGATGACATTGAAGAGCTCGATGACGACGGTCTATTCTAGTTAAATATGATGTCCTCAGCCTTTAATGATTGGGTTAAGACCCGACAGGCGCGTGTAGAAGAGACCGCTTGCAAAAATCTCCCCAAGGCCGACTTATTTTCCGAGCCGCTTCATGAAGCGATGCGTTATTCGGTGCTCGGAGGCGGAAAAAGAGTTCGTCCGCTGCTGGTGTATGCCGTCGGCGAAATGCTTGGGGCAAAGTCCTCTGATCTTGATCTGACCGCACTCGCGATTGAATGTGTTCACTCTTACTCATTGATCCATGACGATATGCCGTGCATGGACAACGACATGCTTCGTCACGGCAAACCCACGACGCACGCGCGCTTTGGTGAAGCGATGGCGATGCTTGCGGGTGACGCGCTTCAGCCGGAAGCCTTCTGCATCCTGAGTAAGACCGAACTGCCCGCCGAACGTAAGGTTCTCCTGGTAGAGCACTTGGCGCAGGCCTCATCCACACGAGGAATGTGCGGAGGGCAGGCGATCGATCTCTCGATGGTCGGTAAAAAGATGACGCTTGAAGAGCTTCGCCGCATGCATGCGATGAAAACCGGCGCGCTTCTTCTGTGTTCCGTGCTGATGGGCGCGGCCTGCGGCAAAGAAAGAGCTGACGAAGAGGCGATACTTGCATCGCTGAAGGAATACGGAACCGCGATCGGTCTTGCTTTCCAGATTGTTGACGATATCCTTGATGTCACGGCCGATACGGCGCTTTTAGGAAAGACGGCAGGAAAGGATGCGAAGGAAGATAAACCGACTTATGTCAGTCTGCTCGGGCTCGAATCCGCAAAAGAAATGGCCAAAGAACAGTACGAGAAAGCCTGTCATGCCTTAGAGCAGCTTCCCGACGATCTTCCCGGAAAAGAAAGACTTCGTGAGATCGCGTATTTCATTGTGGGAAGGAATTACTAGCGGGATTAACGATGAGCACACTTTTAGAAAACATCAACAGTCCTGCCGATGTCAAGAAGCTCACGATGCCGGAGCTCAAGCAGCTTGCGCGTGAGCTGCGCGAATTTATTATCGAAAGCGTTTCCAAGACCGGCGGACATCTCTCGTCCTCCTTAGGATGTGTTGAACTCGCGATCGCGATTCATTATGTATTTGAGACGCCGGAGGACAGACTGATTTGGGACGTCGGTCATCAGGCGTACGCGCACAAGATTCTGACGGGAAGAAGAGACCGCATGTTGACGCTTCGTCAGTACAAAGGGCTCTCGGGCTTTCCCAAACGCAGCGAAAGTCCTTATGACGCTTTCGGAGCAGGACACTCTTCAACTTCAATTTCCGCCGCGCTTGGCATGGCGGTAGCCGCTCGAGCGCAGGGCAAAACAGACCGCAGTCATGTGGCTGTCATCGGTGACGGCGCAATGACGGCCGGTATGGTTTTTGAAGCGCTGAACTGTGCCGGAGATATGAAGGATATTCGTCTCCTCGTGATTCTCAACGATAACGACTGCTCGATTTCCGCTCCGGTCGGCGCGCTGAACAAACACTTCACAAAGCTGATGAGCGGAAGGTTTTACGCTCAGGCCCGAGACATCGGCAAAGCCATTGTTCGGCCTTTCCCGAAACTCTTTGATTTAACGAGAAGGGCGGAGGAATACAGTAAAGGCATGGTGTCTCCTCAGTCGACGCTCTTTGAAGAATTCGGACTGAATTACCACGGACCGATTGACGGGCATGATCTTGAGGCCTTGATTCCGGTCCTTCAGAACATGAAGGCGCTTCCCGGTCCGCTTGTTCTGCACGTAGTGACGGAAAAGGGCCGAGGCTATGAACCGGCGGTGCACAATCCGACCAAATATCACGGGATTTCGCCCTTTGATGCCTCCAAAGGACTTGTGAGCTCACCGCACGCAAAAACCTATACGGAAGTGTTCAGTGACTTCCTGATGGACATTGCCAAAGAGGACGAGCGGGTGGTCGCGATTACTCCGGCGATGGAAGAAGGATCCGGATTGGTTGAATTCGCCAGGACTTATCCCAAGCGTTTCTTTGACGTGGCAATTGCCGAGCAGCATGCCGCAACCTTTGCCGCAGGGCTGGCAGCCGAGGGTTTAAAACCGATTTGCTGCTATTACTCGACATTCTCCCAGAGAGCATTTGATCAGATCGTGCATGATGTCGCGCTGCAGAATCTTCCGGTGCTCTTTGCGATGGATCGCGGAGGACTGGTTGGCGCTGACGGCGCAACACACCACGGTTCTTTTGATTTGTCGTTCCTGCGCTGCATTCCCAACATCGTGATCATGGCGCCTTCCAACGAAAACGACTGCAGACAGATGCTGTATACGGGTTATATGCTTGATCAGCCGGTTGTTGTGCGCTATCCGAGAGGCAAAGGGCCGGGTGTTCCGATCGAAAAGCAAATGCATGCCATAGAGATAGGAAAAGCTGTGAAAGTCCGCAGCTGCGGGGCTGCCGCAGGCAGGAGATGCGCCATTCTCGCGTTTGGCAGCATGGTTGAAGAAGCGCTTCAGATTGCCGATGAAATTGACGCGACGGTCTATGACATGCGTTTTGTGAAGCCGATTGATCGGCAGGCAGTGACCGAAGCGGTTAAAGAGCATGACTTAGTCGTCACAATGGAGGAGAATGTTGTCATTGGCGGTGCCGGAGACGCATGCCTTGAAACTCTTGCCTCCGAGGGTATTAAAGCGGACGTGCTTCAAATTGGAATTCCGGATCGATTCATTGAGCAGGGTACGCAAATGCAGCTCTGGCATGAATGCGGCATGGATAAAGAAAGCGTTTTAAAGCAAATACAGGAAAGACTCAAACTTGAGCAAGCGGAGCCTTAAATGGAATTTTTGAAAGATGCAGATCTGAGAAAGCTGAACACCTTTGGCGTTAACGCCCGTGCGGCCTACTTCGCTGAAGTTAAGTCGATTGACGACTTGATTGCGGTGCGCGAGGAGATGCTGAAAAATCCTGTCGAATCTTTTATGGTGCTCGGCGGAGGCTCCAATGTTTTGTTTAAGGAAGATTATCCGGGTCTGGTTCTGCGGATGATGATTCCCGGCATGGATATTTTCCATGAGGACGCGGACTCTTACGTTGTCAAGGCGGGCGCCGGTGAAGTCTGGCACAGTTTCATTGTTCGTTTGCTGGACGCAGGAATTGCAGGACTTGAGAATCTTGCACTGATTCCGGGCACGGTCGGCGCGGCTCCCATTCAGAATATCGGGGCCTACGGCGCTGAAGCCGCTGAACGGATTGAATCTGTTGAGGTTTTTGATATCAACAGCGGAGAAATCCGAGAGCTGACGACGGAAGAATGTGACTTCGGATATCGCAGCTCGATTTTCAAGAAAAAAGAAAACCATCATCTCATTATCACGGGTGTGACGTTCCGTTTCCCGAAGAAATGGCAGCCCAACATCGGCTATAAAGCTTTGGCTGAAGAAATCGAAATCAACCGTTTCCCCGAATTACGGCCTGAAGACGTGTTTTCCTGTGTAGTCGCACTGCGCAGAAGAAAACTTCCGGATCCTTCGAAGGTTGGCAATGCAGGCAGCTTCTTTAAGAATCCGACTGTCGAGCGCGATCTGTTTTCGAAGCTTCTGAGAACGAATCCCTCCGTGGTTTCTTATCCGCTTGCGGGCGGCAAGTACAAGCTTTCGGCGGCCTGGCTTATTGAACAGGCCGGTCTGCGCGGCTACCGTATGGGCGATGTCGGAGTTTGGGAAAAGCAGCCGCTTGTTCTTGTTAACTACGGACATGCTACCGGTGAAGATATTTATGCACTTGCGCAGGACGTGCGTCTTCGTGTCAAGAACTGCTTCTCGATCAAGCTTGAACCGGAAGTCAATATTATTTAATCAGATTGTGTTCAATTTATTCGGCGCCCATTGCGGCGCCATATTTTTTGAACGAAAGAAGTTAGCGGCTTTGTGATGTCGTCTAAATAATTCCTAACTCCTTTCCAATGTCCCGTCTATATGGCGTTACGCGGTTTTGGGATCGAGACTCGAACAGCGCCAGCGGCTCCGATTTACGAAGAAAAAACTTAATAAAAAACTAAGATAATTTCCCTATATTCATTTGTCATTTTCTTGTGTATTTTGTCCGTTGCCTATGAGATGAATAACTAAATGACCAAAGAACAGCAGACCACACCAGGAGGAATCACCCGCACAGTATGTGCTTGCGCGTTCGCTTTGTTCCAACTGCTTTCTGCTGAAACTCATGCGTCCGTCAAAGATCAGCCGACCGTGCGTCTGGCGGTAGTGAACACCTTCGGAGATAACTTTTCTGTTCGCTATTTCAACGGTACGGTCAACGCAATCGCGAAATCGCTTGACGGGCGCCGTCTCATCGTCCAGCTCTACAATCAGGACGAATATCTAAAAGCGGCTAAAGAGAACAAATTTGATCTTTCTATTGCTTCGAGCGGTCTGACAGCAGTCATGATGGATACGCTCGGCGGGACTCCGCTTCTGACCCTTGTGCACGCAAGAACGCCGAACCCGAACAAGGCCAACGGCGGCGTCATTATCGCCAACGCGAAGAATGGCAATATCAACAGCATAAGAGACTTAAAGGGCAAGAGTCTTGTTGTGATGAGTAAAAAGGCTTTTGCGGGCTACATGATTCCCATGCACGAGCTTGAGCGGCAGGGTCTGAATCCGGAAAATACCTTCCGCAGCATCACGGAAGCGCGCGAACCAATGACACGCCTTGCGGAGAAGGTGAGGGACAACGAGTTCGATGTCGCCTTTTTAGCCAGCTGCGTACTCGAAAATATGGAGCAGGAAGGCACTCTGAAACCGAACGAGATCAAGGTCATCAATCCTCAAAACAATGCGGACTTTTATTGTCAGCATTCCACGGAACTGTATCCGGGTTGGATTCTGTCTGCTCGCTCGAGCCTGCCGGCGACAATGGTGCGAAAGATCGTAATTTCGCTTCTGGAAATGCCGGTCGGAAAATCCAACGGCGAATACTGGACCATTGCAAACGATTATCAGGAAATGAACACTCTGCTGCGCCGAATGGAGCAGAGAGAATTCATGGAAAGGGATATTCCCTGGCTGATCAGGCGTTATAAGTACTACATTCTTTCGGCTGTTCTCTTCCTTTTATTTATTTTGGCAAATTGGATGTACCTTGCTTATGCCGTTTGCAAGCGGACGAAAGAGCTGAAGGACACGGTGGAAGAGAACCTCGCCTTTGAAAGAGAAAACTTAAAAATTAAAGATCGATTTGAGTCGTTACAGCGCGTTAACTCGATTGCCATGATTTCCACCATGGTGGCTCATGAACTCAAGCAGCCGCTTGCCGTCATCAACAACTATGCCGAAGGGCTGGGAAGAAGAATCACGAAGGGCCGCTTTAAAACGCCGCAGGAAATTCTGCCGATTATCGAAGAGATTCGCAGCGAGGGGCAACGAGCATCAAGTATTATCGATCTCGTAAGAAGATTCGGAAAAAAGGATAAGCACGAAAGACAGACATTCGATCTGGGTGATTTAACCGCCGAGACTGTTGACATGCTTATTCGTGTCGGAACGCTGACAACCGGCTACGAATTAAAGTGCGGCAAAAACATTCTGGTGACTGCAGATCGTTTAAACATTGAGGTAGTTATCATTAACCTCATTAAAAACGCTGTGGAAGCCTGCCGAGCTGAAGCGAGCCCGATGGTGGTCATCAGTGTTTCCGCCAAAGATCAGGATGCCGAGATCATTGTCGAAGACAACGGTCCAGAAATTTCGGACGAACAGTTTGAAAAAATGAAGTTTGTCGGGAACTCGACTAAAAAAGACGGACTCGGCTTGGGCCTTGCCATTGTGCATGAACTGATTGAAGCGCATGGCGGCTCTCTGGTACTGAAGAGAAAAAAAGAAGGAGGCTTGATTTGTGTCGTTCGGCTTCCGAGATGTGAGGAGAAGGAGTAAATGGATTTAAAACAAATTCAGGAGCAATGTTTAGTTCGCATCGTTGATGATGATGAGGCGATGCGAAAGTCGTGGAATTTCCTCATTGAAGGAGAAGGTTGGAAAACGAGCTGCTATGCAGGCGCTTTCCGCTTCCTGGAGGAAGACGACGACAGCCTTCCGGGGTGCGTGATTCTTGACGTTCGCATGCCGAACATGAGCGGCATTGAACTTCAGCGCATCATGGGCATTCAGAGCAACCACCTTCCGATCATTTTTGTTTCCGCGCACGGCGATATTGATATGGCAGTACAGGCGCTTAAAGACGGAGCATTTGATTTTCTGCCGAAACCGGTGAGCGCGGAGCGTCTGCTCGCGGCTATTGAAAAAGCCTGTTTAATCAGCTGTGAACTGCATGAGAGCGAACAGAGAGAAAAAGCAGCAAGAGATAATTTCAATTCTCTGACGCAGCGCGAGAAAATGGTCGCGCGCAAGGTAGCGCTCGGACTTCTCAATAAACAGATCGCCGACGAGCTTGATATCAGCGAAAAGACCGTTCAGGCGCATCGCGGCGCGGTCTGCCGCAAACTTGGCGTCAAGAGCGCGGTTGGTGTCGCGGCAATTCTTCGCATCATTCACGAAGATGCCGGCGACGGAGAAATCGCAAGATAAAGGAAAGGCCGGGAAGAACCCGGCCTCTGAGTTTGTTTTACTCGTCAAGCTTTCCAAGAAGCAGATATTCCATAATCGCTTTTTGGATATGCATACGGTTTTCAGCTTCATCCCAAACGACCGACTGAGGACCGTCAATCACTTCTGCTGAGACTTCCTGTCCGCGGTAAGCAGGCAGACAGTGCATGAACATAGCGTCCTTTTTTGCGGCGCTCATGACTTCAGGCGTCACTTGCCAGCGGGCAAAGTTGCCTAAACGCTTTTCATTGTCTTCATCGTATCCGGTGGACTTCCAGGTGTCTGTTGTGACGATATCGACACCGGCGGCCGCTTCCATCGGGTCCTGGAAAAACTCCAGGCAGCTTCTGTCCTTAGGCAGCTGAGATGTATTGAGCTTAAAGCCGATCGGGGCCGAGATATTGACCTTGAATCCCAGAATCGAAGCAGCGTTCAGCCAAGAGTACAGCACGTTATTAGCTGCGCCGATCCACGCGACGGTTTTTCCGGTAATCGGACCGCGCTGTTCCATGTACGTCATGATGTCACCCATGATTTGGCACGGATGCGATTCATTGGTCAGGCCGTTAATCACAGGCACCAGGGAGCAGCTCGCAAACT
This sequence comes from Parasutterella muris, assembly GCF_943193095.1. Lineage (NCBI taxonomy): Bacteria > Pseudomonadati > Pseudomonadota > Betaproteobacteria > Burkholderiales > Sutterellaceae > Parasutterella > Parasutterella muris. The sequence continues at coordinate 19,990 of NZ_CALPCV010000036.1, forward strand.
CTTCCAGTCTCTCATGCATCGCGGTGCGGATCATGACGATGTCGACCATGCGTGAGATGACTCTAGCGGTGTCCTGCATGGATTCCGCGTTGCGCAGCTGCATGTCGGCGCTGTTGAGGTAAATGCAGGTGCCTCCGAGCTGATCGAATCCGGCTTCAAAAGAAACGCGTGTTCGAGTGCTCGCCTTTTCAAAAATCATGGCAAGCACTCGGCCCTTAAAGGGACGGTAGATTTCACCGGATTCGAAGCGGCGTTTTAAGTACAGACCGCGCTTTAAGATGTAATCAAGCTCTTCAGCAGAAAAGTCTTTGATTGCAAGGAAATTTTTGTGCATTCCACACCTGTTTAGATCTTGGGAAGAGCAAGGAAGGCGCGGATGACCGGCGTAATGCGCTTAACGATTTCATCGGCTTCAGCCTCTGTCAGAATCAGCGGCGGAACCAGGCGAATCACGTTGCCTGCTGTCACGCTGAATGTCAGACCGGCTTTAAGAGCGGGTTCTAAAATATCGTGCGCGTCACGATCAAGCACAATGCCGAGCATCAGCCCCTTGCCGCGGATCTCCAGAACACCGGAGAAACCGTTTAAGGATTTGGACAAGGCTTTTTTAAGCTTCTTGCCGACTTCGAAGGCGTTGTCGACGAGCTTTTCTTCTTCAATGATGGAAAGCGTTTCAAGCGCGGCGCGCATGGCAAGCGGGTTGCCGCCGAAGGTGGAGCCGTGGTTGCCGGGTTTGAGGATGTTGGCTTTTTCGCTGACAACAACCGCGCCGACGGGGACGCCGCCCGCAAGACCTTTGGCAAGCGTCATGACATCCGGTTTGACTTCAGCCCACTGATGAGCGAACCATTTGCCGGAGCGTCCGACGCCGGACTGGATTTCGTCGCACATCATAAGGATGTCGTTCTGATCGCAGAGTTCTCTGAGACCGCGCATGTAGCTGAGTTCAAGCGGAATTACGCCGCCTTCGCCGAGAATCGGTTCAAAGAGGATGGCAACGACGTTTTTGTCTTCCTTGACGATCTTCTCGACTTCTTCGAGATTACCTTCTTCAACAGGAATGAAGCCCTCTGTGTAAGGAGAGAAGTCCGCTTTGACCGAGGGGTTGCCTGTCGCCGACAGAGTCGCGATGGAGCGGCCGTGGAAGGCGTGCTTCATGACGATAATGTGGGGTACGTCGATTCCTTTGAGGTGTCCGAATTTACGAGCGATTTTGATGGCGCATTCGTTGGCTTCGAGACCGCTGTTGCAGAAAAAGACGGCGTCCAGACCGGAGTGTTCGACGAGTTTCTCGGCTACCTGTTCCTGAAGATCGATGTTGAAATAGTTCGAGCAGTGGATCAGTTTCGCGGCCTGATCTGAAATCGCTCTGACCAGACGGGGATGAGCATGACCGACCGAATTAACAGCGATTCCGGCAAGGACGTCAAGATATTTATTTCCTTCCTTATCCCAGAGCCAGACTCCCTGTCCGTGATCAAAAGAAATGGGAAGGCGCCCGTAGTTGTTCATCAAATGCGACATGTCGATGTGTCCTGTCAAAAAGAATTGTTATCGAGATTGAGTTTATCTTTGTATTATAGGTCGAGCATCCTGCGGCGTTTAATGAATTCTGCGGAATTCTCCGTGCGTAAGCGCGGGGGTGGATAGCGGCCGGCCGAATGTCAATTCGGCCGTTGATTTTTGATATATCTCTCGATAATGGCAGTTGTTGCTCCGTCTCCAACTGAAATTACACAGTAACTTTTTGTCCAAAAGCGTTTGCCCCAAAGCATCCTTCGATTCTGATTGAAGAATTCTTGCCGATTTTTCAGAGATGATATGGTTTTTAGTTTACGTACCGGATTTGAAAGGCAAATTGTCGGAGGCTAAGAGATCAATAGATGAACATGATCTTCTTCTCCCGAGCACTCCAAAGGCCTGACTTGATCCCGTTGACACAAGTCAGCAAAAATTTCCCTAGATCGTTGATGAAATAACTATTCGCCTGTAAGCTACTACGAAGATCAAGTGAGCTTTGAGATTGAAAACACAATGAGAACCGGTAGATAACTGCATATGATTCAAAGAGTCGAGCGACACGTTATTCGTAAAAACAATGCTAACTGGCAAGCCTGCCACAAGCTTTGTTCATTGTCGCGCAAGC
>NZ_CALPCV010000037.1:0-20707 GCF_943193095.1 Parasutterella muris
CCGATGATAGTGAGTTGTATTTCTTGCGAAAGTAGGTAGTCTCCGGGCTCTCCATTCTTAAAACCTCTTGCTGCGAACGCGGTGAGAGGTTTTATTTTGTCCGTGCGGAGGGGTGATAAATTTATACAGATCAAATTGTTATTTTTTTACTCCCGTGCACAGTTTCGAGGCTGTACCGATTCAATGAGTGTATTTTCGGGTTGTAATTTTTTCTCTCTCCTTCGATAAATTTCGGTTTTTGCATGATATAAAAGTTATGGCATACCGTTAATTTTTATAGGAGATAGATATGCGTCGTTTAGTTGCAGTTGCAATGGCCTGCGCGGCCTTGGGTATCGGTATTTCTTCCGGAGCTTATGCAGCCTCTTTCAAATGGGCAAGTCAAGGGGACATATTAACTTTTGATCCGCACGCTCAGAACGAAAATCTTAATAATTCAGCCAACTCGTACGTGTACGAGCCGCTTGTGGAACTTTCCAAGGGGAAAATCGTTCCCTGTCTTGCCGAAAGCTGGAGATCCGTTCCTGAAGGCTATGTGTTTAAGATCCGTCAGGGCGTCAAATTCCATGAAGGCGAGACGCTGACTTCTGCCGATGTCGTCTTTTCTATTAACAGAGCGCTTCACCCTATCTCTCAATTTAGAACTTATACCGCCGGTATTTTGGGCGCTGAAGAATTGCCTAACGGAGAGGTTCTCGTAAAAACGAACACTCATTCTCCGGTGCTGATGACTCAGTTGACCAATCTACGAATTTTGAATAAAGCCTGGGCTGAAAAACACGGTGCCACAGCACCGCAGAACTTTGTCGGTAAAGAAGAATCTTATGCGACAAAACACGAAAACGGAACAGGGCCGTTCAAACTGCAGACTCGAGAAGTCGATATCAAGACCGTTTTTATTGAAAATCCGGACTGGTGGAATAAGGCAAATAAAGTTGGCAATGTGACAGAGGCTGTCTACACGCCGATTAAATCAGCTGCAACGCGTATGGCCGCACTTTTATCGGGCGAAATTGACCTCGTGCTTGATCCTGCGACGCAGGACGTTGTCCGCCTGAAAAGAAATCAGGACTTGAAGGTTGAAGAAGGTCCTGAGCTTCGCGTTCTGATGATTTCTCTGGATCAGATGCGCGATGAGTCGCCGTATATTCTCATTGACGGGAAAAAATCAACTAAGAATCCCTTTAAAGACATTCGCGTTAGAAAAGCCCTTTATCAGGCAATTGATGTGAACACCCTCAAGAGAACTGTCATGAGGGGTATGTCGATTCCCAACGGCACAATTATTTCGTCCGAGACAAACGGATGGACGGAAAAAGCGGCGGAAAGACTGCCGTATGATCCCGCTGCCGCTAAAAAACTCCTCGCAGAAGCAGGCTATCCCAACGGATTTGAATTCACGCTGGATGCACCGAATAACCGCTGGGTCAATGACGAAGCAATCGCAAAGGCGCTTGCTGCCATGTGGGCAAAAATCGGTGTCAAGGTTAACGTTAATACGATGCCTCGGGCGAACTATTTCCCGAAAGTGCTGAAGTTTGACAGTTCAGCCGGTATGGTTGGCTGGGGTGCAACAACTCAGGATGCGCTTTTCCCGCTCCAGTCCCTGGTCGAAACAGTCGACGTGCAGAAAGGCAACGGACTTTCCAATATCGGACGAGTCTCTGATCCCAAGCTGGACGCTTTGATTGAACAGATCAAGGCAGAAACAGAGCCGACAAAGCGAAACGCTTTAATCGAGCAGGCTCTGCTGATGGTGAACCATAATGTTTACCAGCTTCCGCTGCATACCCAGATCATTAACTGGGCAATGAAAAAGAACATTGATACACCGATGCGCGCGGATAATCGCCTAGAGCTTGATAAGGTCACTGTCAAGTAAAATTGCCGCTTTCGCCGGAGCACTGTCTCCGGCGTCAACCTTGGAAAAAAGTAGATGTTAACTTTCGTATTGAAACGTCTGCTCCAAGCCGTCATCGTTATGCTTGTCGTAACGCTGATCGCATTCCTGCTTTTTCAATTTATCGGAGATCCGGTTACCCAAATGCTCGGTCAGGAAGCGACTGAGGCGGATAGGATTGCTCTGAGGCAGAGTCTCGGCTTGGATGAACCGCTGTGGAAACAGTACGGGACGTTTGTTGTAAATGCGCTTCACGGCGAGTTCGGTACTTCGCTGCGGCAAGGCGCGCCGGTGGCTCAGCTTCTCGCAGAGAAAATGCCGGCAACGCTTGAATTGGCATTTTTCTCCGCCTTTGTTGCGACGCTGATCGGTATTCCTTTGGGCGTGTTTGTCGCGCTCCATAAAGACTCCATGATCGCCAAATGGCTGATGGGATTGTCGCTTCTGGGGATTTCTTTACCGACCTTCTTTATCGGTATTCTGCTGATATTGGTTTTTTCCGTTTGGCTGGGCTGGCTTCCTTCTTACGGAAGAGGTGAGATTGTCGCATTTGGCAAATGGACGACCGGTCTGTTGACGGCAGACGGATTAAAACACATCATTCTGCCCGCGGCGACGCTTGCGATATTTCAAATCGCTCTGGTTATGCGTCTGGTGAGAAGCGAAATGCTCGAAACGCTTCGATCAGACTTCATCCGGTTTGCGCACGCCCGAGGAATACCAAAATCTAAAATCTTTTATAAACATGCGCTGAAGAATACGCTCCTTCCGGTCATCACTATTACCGGACTTCAGCTGGGCGGGATCATCGCATTCTCGATTGTGACTGAAACGGTTTTTCAGTGGCCGGGAATGGGACTGCTTTTTATTCAGGCGGTTCAGTTTGCCGATATTCCGGTGATGGCAGCTTATCTGTGCCTCATCTCGCTCATATTTGTTGTGATCAATTTAATTGTCGACCTTCTTTATTTCTTGGTAGATCCGAGACTGAAGGCCGATTAAGGAATCTTCATGTCAGCCCGATCTTTTGATTTCAATAAAAACGCTTTTCCTCAGATTAAGGAATATGCGCAAACGCTTAAAGACATTCGTCGTGACTTCCATAAGAATCCGGAAATCGGATTGGTGACGCCCCAGACCAGCGGCAAAATTGCATCGTTGCTTCGCAGTTTTGGTGTCGATGAAGTTCATGAGGGTATCGGCGGCTGCGGTGTTGTCGGTGTTGTCAGAGGCGCTCGTCCCGGCTCTCTGAGAGTAGGTCTCAGAGCAGATATTGACGCGCTCCCCATGGCGGAACTTTCTTCTCACGATCATGTCTCACAGATCAGCGGCTGTATGCACGCCTGCGGACATGACGGTCACGCCGCGGTACTGCTGGGCGCCGCAAAATATCTCGCGGAAACCCGTGATTTTCCGGGAGAAGTCGTCCTGATTTTCCAGCCGGGAGAGGAAGGCTGGTCAGGTGCAAAACATATGATCGATGACGGATTGTTTGATCGCTTCCCTGTTGCTGAAGTCTATGCGCTGCACAACTCATCAGCGCTGGAGCCCGGAAAGATCGCACTGAACTACGGAGCGATGCAGGCCGCCGCAGACGCCTTTACGATTACGGTTAAGGGCAAAGGCGGTCATGCTTCGCGTCCTCAGATGAATCATGATCCGGTGCTTGCTTCCGCTCATGTGATTGTGGCTCTGCAGAGTATTGTTTCCAGAGAGGTTGATCCGCTGGAAACCGCTGTGGTTTCATGCTGCTCGCTCCAGGCGGGAGACCCGAGAGCGCAGAGCGTCTGTCCGGAAACCTGCCAGATTGTCGGAACCGCTAGAACCTTCTCACCTGAAGTAAGAGACTTGGTAGAAAAGAGAATCGGTGAAATCAGCGCCTGCATCGCCGCGGGTCTCGGCTGTGAAGCTCAGACAAAGTATGAACGCTTCTATCCTCCGGTCATTAATACGCCTGCTCAGGCCAAGATTCTGGCTGATATCGCTGCTGATTTAGTGGGCGAAGAAAATGTCGACCGCAGCTATCCTCGGATGGCCGGCGGAGAAGATTTTGCATTCATGCTCGAGAAGGTTCCGGGCGCCTACATTCGCATCGGTCAGGGCGGGGCTCCGGCGCATAACCCTTATTTTGATTACAACGACGATGTCACACCGCTTGCGGCAACACTTCTTGCCGCCGCGGCAGAGCAGCGCCTGCATGCGCTGAACGGGGCCGCCGATGAGCACGTCTAGTCAGAAAAACACTGCCTTCAGCCGATTTTGGGACAGCGATCTCATCTGGAAATTCAGACACGCGCCCGTAGCGATCATCTGTTTTATGGTGACGCTCGGAATGGTTCTGTCCGCAATGTTTGCCGGAGCGATCGCTCCGTACAACCCTTTTGATCTGGCCTCTTTTGATCTTTCTGATGCCTTTTTGCCGCCGGCATGGATGGAAGGAGGAAACTGGAAATTTGTTTTGGGCACGGATGATCAGGGCCGAGATATGTTTTCAGCCATCCTGTACGGATTGCGCGTATCTCTTGAAATCGGCCTTTCTTCGGTATTGATTTCCATTGTGATCGGCGTGTCGCTGGGGCTCATTTCCGGATATGCGGGCGGTATGACCGATACGTTCATCATGCGCTTCTGCGACGTGATGCTGAGTTTTCCCGCGATTCTGCTTGCGCTTCTCATTGACGGCGTCATCCGAGCGATTCTTCCTGAAAGCGTTCATGATCAGGCCGCTTATGGGGTTCTGATTTTTGCGATTTCTCTTTCCGGATGGGTGCGTTATGCAAGAACGGTTCGAGGCGCGACACTGACGGAAAAGAAGCGGGATTATGTTCAGGCCGCTCAGCTTTTTGGCGTAAGTTCCATGAGAATCATGTTTACGCATATTCTGCCCAATGTGATGGGACCGGTTTTGGTTTTGGCGACTGTTCAGGTTGCGACCGCGATCATTACCGAGGCGACACTTTCGTTTCTCGGCGTTGGCGTTCCGCCGACAACGCCGTCTTTAGGAACGCTGATCCGAGTCGGAAATGAATTTCTCTTTTCAGGAGAGTGGTGGCTCGCGATCTTTCCCGGCGTGGCTCTGATCCTTTTTGTGCTCACGATCAATCTGCTTGGCGATTGGCTGCGTGATGCACTGAACCCGAAACTGCAGTAGGAGCGGAATATGACAAAACAAGAACCGCTTTTAGAAGTTAAAAATCTTGTCGTAGAGATCCCGACGAGGCGTGAGAAACTCATAGCCCTGGATAAGGTCAGTTTTGAGATCTATCCGGGAGAAGTGCTGGGCGTTGTGGGCGAATCGGGTGCCGGAAAGTCGATGGTCGGCAACTCGGTTATCGGTCTGCTGGGGGCTCCGGCTCATGTGGCCGGCGGAGAGATTCTTTTAAACGGACGCCGAATCGATAATCTGAAGGAGCCCGAGAAAGAAAAAATTCGCGGCGCTTCAATCGGTGCGATCTTCCAAGATCCGCTGACGAGCCTGAATCCTCTTTTTGCGATCGGAGATCAAATGATTGAGACGATTCGGGTTCATTCCAATCTTTCCGAACAGCAGGCACGGGAAAAAGCGATCTCGCTGCTTGCACAGACCGGTGTTCCGGCACCTGAAAGAAGAATTGACAATTATCCGCATCAGTTCTCGGGCGGTATGCGTCAGCGAGTCGTGATTGCTTTGGCGCTTTCGGCGGATCCGAAGCTGATTATCGCGGACGAACCGACGACCGCGCTCGACGTCTCGGTGCAGGCTCAGATCATCGAGCTTCTGAAAAAACTGTGCGTCGGAAACGGAACGGCCGTGATGCTGGTCACGCATGATATGGGCGTGATAGCGGAGACTGCAGACCGTGTTGCGGTTATGTACGCCGGAACGCTCGTCGAAATCGGGCCGGTCGAAGAAATGGTTCGGCAAGCGCGCCATCCTTACACCATCGGCTTGATGAATGCGATTCCGCGCATCAGCGACCAAAGAGACACCCTCCAGCAGATTCCCGGCTCCATGCCGAGACTTTCGAAAGTTCCGAAGGGATGTCCGTTCCATCCGAGATGCCCGATCGCAGACGAGAAATGTGTTCGTGAACGACCCAATCTTGTCGGAGAAACCAACCATTTGTGCGCATGCTGGAAAGCCGGTGAAGTAAAGGCGCATGTTCCTGTATTCCCGCCGGAGCCCTTTACGATTCGTGCGCCTGAGGATATGCCGAGATGATGAATGAGAATGTCAAAGCTTCCCAGTCTGTTCTGGTAAGCGTTCGAAATTTAAAAAAATATTTTGACGCTTCGCCGTCTTTGCTGGCTCGGCTTATTGAGCGCAAGCCTAAAGCGACTCTGAAGGCAGTGGACGGAGTTTCGTTTGATATTCGCCGCGGAGAGACTCTGGCGCTTGTGGGTGAGTCCGGATGCGGAAAATCAACCACCGCCCGAATGCTGGTCGGACTTTATAAGCCGACGGAGGGCTCTGTGGTTATTGACGGCAAAGATCTCTTTAACTCGAAGGGAGAGGATGAAAAACTTGCAAAAGGGAAAATTCAGATGATTTTCCAAGATCCTTATGCAAGTCTCAACCCGAGATGGAACGTCGGGAAAATTGTGGCCGAACCGATCCGCGCGCAAAAACTGATGCGAAATGCAAAGGAAATTGACGATCGTGTGAACTCGGTGCTGCATCTTGTGAATCTGTCGAAGGAAGATAAGGCGAAGTATCCGCACCAGTTTTCCGGAGGTCAGCGGCAGAGAATATCAATCGCTCGAGCGATTGCAATTCATCCGGAGTTTTTGGTTTGTGATGAGCCGACCTCGGCACTGGATGTTTCGGTACAGGCTCAGGTATTAAATCTGATGCAGAATCTGCAGCGGGAGGTCGGCCTGACGTATCTCTTTATTTCGCATAACCTTTCCGTTGTGCATCACATCAGCGATCGCGTGGGCGTCATGTATCTCGGGCGCCTGGTTGAACTTACTGATAAGCGGACATTGTTTACGGAACCGAGACATCCGTATACGCGGATGCTGCTGGAAGCGATTCCCGACATGACACAGATGCATAAGAAGCGCACGCCTGTGGCGGGAGAGGTTCCCAATCCGCTCAAACCGCCGAGCGGATGCGCCTTCCACCCGCGCTGTCCTTATGCGACGGAGCGCTGTAAAAGGGAAGTTCCGCAGATGAAGTTCATCGATTCGCACGGCTCGACGGCCGAAGTTGCCTGTCACGCAGTTGAGGAGCGAAGAATTTAATTTGCTTTGATTGATGCTGAGGATTTACTGAACAAATCAATAATTGATAAACTAGCGATCTTGCGGACCTTTAAGGTGCGCTTAGATTACCGAAGCTGGCGATGATTTATAGAAAGGCACTTACCTCAGAGTTATCCAATACGGCGGGCGGCGCGTTTACAGTGCTGTTCTCCATCGTCGTGACCATTGGTTTGGTGCGAATACTAAACCAAACGGCGGGCGGCCGCTATGACACCGGATCTATTTTGGAGGTTGTTGCCTACACGTCCCTGGTCAACCTTCCGGCGCTGATTTCCCTGGCGCTTTTCCTGGCAGTGCTGATGACGCTGAATCGTTATTGGCGCGACAGTGAAATGTTTGTCTGGTTCTCAGCGGGCGGCTTAAGTCTTGCCTCATGGATTCGGCCTGTGCTGAAATTCACGATTCCGATTGTATTTCTTGTCGCGGCCTGCTCGATTGTGATTTCGCCGTGGTCGCGCAGTCAGATTCAGTCCTACCGTGACCGTTTTGCTCAGAAAGAAGACGTGACGAAACTCTCTTCCGGCCGCTTTATTGAAGCTAAGAGCGGGCGTCAGGTATTCTTTCTGGAGCAGGTGGATCAGGAGCGCGGGAACGTCGAAACGCTTCTTTTGGTGGAGTTAAAAAAAGACGGTTCACGTTCGGTGCTGACTTCCAAGAAAGGCCATCTGGAGACTAAACCGAACGGCGATCGCTACGTTATTCTGCAGGACGGCCGAAAGTATGAAACGGATCCGAGCGGGCTGGGTGCGTCGGTATCCGATTTTGGCGAATATGAAGTTCGGCTCGACAGCTCTCCCACGTCTCAGGTCAGCAGCGCCCGCGTGAACGCGATGCCGTTTAAGGAGCTTTTGGAAAGCAAAAACAGAAAGGCGCCTGCCGAAATTTTCTGGCGTCTGTCCTGGCCGCTCATCGCTTTGAATTTGGCGATTCTTGGTATTCCGCTCTCATACAACAATCCGCGGTCGCTAAAGTACTACGGTCAGACGGCGGCGGTTTTAATCTTTATTCTTTATCTGAACGGACTGTCTATTTTCCAGACATGGATCACTCAGGGCAAGGTCGGTATTTACTCGGCGATGCTCTATATGAATGTTCCGGTGGCGTTATTGTCGGCTTATCTTTTCTATCGTCTGATGACGCTGAATGTCGGTCATTTTGATGCAAGGATTTGGGGCTTTTTAACGAAGCCTTTTCGTGTCGCGGCGGCGAAACGGGCTGAAAAGAAGGATAAAAAATGACCATCATCTCTCGAATGGTATTTAAGCAGATCATGAAGAACTCGCTTTTTGTTCTTCTGACGCTGGTCGCGCTCTTTGCCTTCTTTGATCTGATCGGACAGTCAGGCGACATCGGGACGACATACTCGCTGCTTCAGGCCTTCATCATGACCGGGCTTATTCTTCCGTCGCGCTGCTATGAAGTCCTGCCGATCGCGGTCATGCTCGGTGCGATCTTTACGCTGGCTCGATTTGCGCAAACAAGTCAGTTCACGGTGCTTCGAGTTTCCGGCATCGGTCCGTGGAAGTTTTTCGGGATGCTGCTCGCGCCCGGAATTGTGCTGGTCATCTTTGCTTATCTACTTGGAAATATGGTCGCTCCGCCGGCGCAGCGCCTTGCCAAGGAGCTGAAACTGGATGTCAGCGGTTCGGATTTTACAGGAAAGGAATTGGATTCCGGCATTTGGGTGCGTGACGTTCAGAGAAATGAGCAGGGGCGCGCCTCTCAGGTCAGCTTCGTGAATGTTAAGAGGCTTAAACCCGGAGAAGCCGCTTACGATTGGGTCATATACGTTTTTGATAAACCGAATCACCTCGGTTCCATCATTACGGCAAAGAGTGGAACTTATTCCGAAGAAAAGGGCTGGATACTGCACGATGTGACGCAGGAAGCGGTTCCGACCATTCCGAAGGATTCGAGAGCACAGACCGACGCGGCGGTCACAATGAAGGCCATGAAGGAGATGGTCTGGGGCAAGAGCCTTGACGGCAATATTTTTGGTCTTCTTATGATCAAGCCCGAGGACATGTCGCTTCAGGAGCTTCATCACTACATTGAGTACCTGAAAGATAACGGACAGACCTATAAACGCTTTGATACCGCTTTTTGGTCGAAAGCTTTTTATCCGCTGGCAATTCTGGTCATGCTGGCCTTATCGATGCCGTTTGCCTATCAGAACGCGCGTTCGGGAGGCATGGCGATTAAGATTTTCGGCGGCATTATGATTGGTATTTTCTACTATGCGCTTAATAATCTGTTTGCGTTTATGAGTGTGCTTGACAGTGTCCCGTCGGTGCTTTCAGCGATGATGCCTTCAATACTGATGCTGAGCTGCGCGGGGGCCGCGATGTGGTTTGTAGAGCGCAGGGCGTAGATAAAAAAGAGCGGCGGAGCCGCCAATAAAAAACTCGAACCTTTTTTATATGGGTTCGAGTTTTTTGTTATCGGGTTCTTTGTGTTCGATGCTTCATTTCCCTAATGAGCCGCTGGGTAGAAATGTTTTCCTCTTCTTTTTTCAAGTTTTCGGCGATCGTACAAAGGCATCTTTCGAATGTCTTTATTTCATCGCCGGAAAGGCCGACAAGCGCTCTGTCTTCCATACCTTTTGTGTTGGTCTTTAGGCTCCGTTCAATCTCGCATCCCTTATCCGTCAGCGTGACGCATTTGCGTCGGCAGTCGTTGGGATTGGTTGAGCGGCTGATAAATCCTTTTGCCTCCAGACGCTGCATGAGTCCTGTGATGGTCGGGTGGGACAGCTTGAGGGCTGCCTGCACGTTCTGCTGGGTCACCTCAAGCTTCCGATTCTTAAACAGGTACATCATCACGCTTGCCTGAGAGGAGGTAATGCCCAGCGCGTCAAAGTCTGCATTTCTGCATCTTTCCATCTGATTGTAGACATAGCGCAAAATGCGCAGTGTCCCCTTTTCATACTTTTCGCTCACTGCTACCTCCACACTCCCTGCGGCGAATCAACTCGCCGCTGATGGGTGTGATTATAGAAAGAGGGATTTTGATGCTCCCTTTCAAGCGCCTATAGTGGGAGGTGGAGGAAAAATTTCAGGCTTTAACGTGCGCTTTTTGGGCGGGTTTCCTCAAGAAATTTCCTTAACGCCTCCGCGGTATGGGTCTTGGCTCTGCACATGCGGCCCGGCGTTCCGCTGTAAACCACGGTACCGCCGCCGGAGCCGCCCTCAGGTCCCATATCGATAATCCAGTCGGCTTCCGCGATCACATCAAGATTGTGTTCAATTACGATGACGGTATTGCCGGCGTCGACCAGACGATGAAGCACTTTGATCAATTTGTCAACGTCGGCCATATGCAGACCGACAGTCGGCTCGTCCAGAATGTAGACCGTCTCAGGCAGTTTGCGACCGGATTTGCGGACGTCATCCTTGACCTTGGCAAGTTCAGTGACAAGCTTAATGCGCTGCGCTTCTCCGCCGGAAAGGGTGGAGGACTGCTGCCCGAGCGTCAGATAGCCGAGTCCGACTTCCTGCATCAGCTTGAGCGGATGGTGGATCGAGGGAATCGAAGCAAAGAACTCGACTGCTTCGTCGACCTCCATCTTCAGAACTTCCCCGATGCTTTTGCCTTTCCACTTGACTTCCAAGGTTTCGTCGTTAAAGCGCACCGAGTCGCAGACATCGCAATGGACCTTAACGTTCGGCAGGAAGTTCATCTCGAGTGTGATGACGCCTTGTCCTTCACAGGCTTCGCATCGGCCGCCCTTTACATTGAAGGAGAAGCGCGAGGCGGTATAGCCGCGTGCTTTCGCTTCTTCGGTTCCTGCAAAAAGCTTGCGGATATCGTCCCAGAAACCAATGTAGGTCGCCGGACACGAACGCGGGGTCTTGCCAATCGGCGTCTGATCGACTTCAAGCACACGGTCCACGGATTCCCAGCCGGAAAGTTCCGTGCAGCCTTCAAGCGGAGCACCTCCTTCTTTCTTGTGATGCACTGCGTTGATCAGGTTTGTCTGCAGGACTTCGCGCGCAAGGGTGGATTTGCCGGAACCAGAAACGCCCGTCAGAACCGTCAGACGATTAAGAGGGAAAGACGCCTCCACGTCAGTGAGGTTGTGCGCGCTGACACCTTTAAGGAGGATTGCCGGCGATGCTTTTGTTGTTTTGCGTCTTGATTTCCCATTGTGCTGCAGCGGGTTCTTCAGGTAGCGGCCGGTCAAAGAATCCGGAGCGTTTTCGATATCTTCAACAGTACCCTGAGCGATCAGTTTTCCGCCTCTTACGCCCGCGCCCGGGCCGATATCAATCACGTGATCCGCCGCGCGGATGGTGTCGACGTCATGCTCGACCACCAAAAGCGAGTTGCCCTTGGAAGTGAGTTTGCTCAGCGCGGACAAAAGAATTTGGTTGTCTCTCGGATGCAGACCGATCGTTGGTTCATCCAGCACATAGCACACGCCCTGAAGGTTGGTTCCGAGCTGCGAAGCCAGACGGATTCGCTGCGCTTCACCGCCTGAGAGTGTGGGCGCGGCTCGATCCAAGGTGAGGTAGGAAAGACCGACCTCCTTGAGGAAAGAAAGACGCGAGAGAATTTCTTTAAGGGCGTCGCGGGCGATGCTCGCTTCTCTTCCCTGAAGCTTAATTCCCTTGAGGTACTCTTCAGCCTCTTCGATGGTCATCTTATTGACGTCCGCGATGGATTTTCCGGCGAAGAAAACATTCCTTGCGATCGCGTTCAGACGTGTTCCGCGGCAGTCGGGACATTCGACGAGTTCCTGCATCGAATCGGCGGTCAGTTCCCCCGTGTTCTCGTCCACAGACATCGCGTTCTGGAACGGTTTGAATCCGTTGCCCATACATGTCGGGCACCAGCCGAGCTTGGAGTTGTAGGAGAAGAGGCGCGGATCAAGCGCAGGGAAGCTCTTGCGGCAGCTCGGGCAGCTGAGTTTTGTAGAGAAGGTGCGGACAGCGCTGCCGTCGGAAGTCTCAAAAACTCCGTCACCGAGTTCGAGTGAGCGGTCCATCAGCTGTTTAACGTCCGCCTCATTTTCCGCGGTCACTTCGATCTTGCCCACCGGAAGTTCGATGGTGTGGTCTTTAAAGCGATCGAGCTTGGGGAAGGGCGAGCTTCTGACACGCTGTCCGTCGACAATCAGTTCATTAAAGCCTTTGTTTCTGGCCCACTGAGCCAAATCCTTATAAAGACCCTTGCGGTTTTTAATGAGCGGGACAATGAACTCAACTTTTTTTCCGCGGAAATCGCTCATCAGCGACGAGAAGATTTCTCCCGAGGACTGAGGCAGCACCGGGACATGACAGTCCGGGCAATACTGAACGCCGAGTTTGACGTAGAGAAGGCGCAGGAAGTGGTAGAGCTCCGTCATTGTGGCGACCGTAGATTTTTGTCCGCCTCGAGAGGTTCTTTGTTCGATCGCGACAGTCGGAGGAATGCCGTAGATAGCGTCCACGTCAGGTGCGCCCGCAGGCTGCACCATAGAACGGGCAAAGGCGTTGAGCGACTCCAGATAGCGGCGCTGACCTTCGTTGAAGACCAGATCAAAAGCGAGCGTTGACTTGCCGGAACCGGAGACACCGGTGACCACGGTGAATTTATCCCGCGGAATGCTCAGCGACAAATTCTTCAGGTTGTGTTCTCTCGCGTTTACGATAGTGATCGCGTCTGAAGAGGGCGGTGTGGTTTCTGCGACGGGTTCCGGTTTGAAATCGGTGAAGAAAAGCGACGGCTGCTTATCGCGGATCGCTCGGTTGTACGCGGCCAAGGCCAAGCCGGTCGGCGTGTCTTTTAGTTCAAAGTCTCTCGGAGTGCCGGCAAAGAGTTCTTCTCCTCCCTTTTCTCCGCCCTCGGGACCGAGTTCAATGATCCAGTCCGAGGCGTTGATCACGTCAAGGTTGTGTTCGACCAGCAGCACGGAGTGTCCTGCCTGCACCAGCTCCTGCAGAGAGGTCATCAGTTTGAAAATGTCGTCAAAATGCAGGCCGGTTGTCGGTTCGTCAAAGACGAAGAGCATATTTTTGCTTTCGCCTTTCAGCGCGTCGGCAAGATGCTTGGCGAGCTTTAACCGCTGGGCTTCTCCGCCGGAGAGCGTCGGAATCGGCTGACCGAGTTTGAGATAGTTCAAGCCCACTTTAACCAACGGGGTCAGGGTGCGGACGATTTCTTTGTTTTCGCTGAAGAAGTCGAGCGCCTGATCCACAGTCATGTCGAGGACGTCCGCAATAGAAGCTTCCTTGTCTTTGCGCTTGAGTTTGACTTCAAGGATCTCGCGGCGGTAACGAGTGCCGCCGCACTCTGCGCAGCTCAGGTACACGTCGGAGAGGAACTGCATCTCGATGTGTTCGAAACCGCTTCCGCTGCAGGACGGACAGCGTCCCGTGCCGGAATTGAAAGAGAACATGCTCGGTTCGTAACGACGCAGACGCGAGGTCGGAGCAGCCGCAAAGAGTTTGCGGATGGTGTCGAATGCGCCCATGAACACCGCAGGTGTGCTTCGCGTCGTTTTTCCGATAGGCGACTGATCCACAAAGGAGATGTCAGTGATGAGATCCGCCCCGATGAGTTTCTCGAAGGCGCCGGGCGCTTCTGTAGGTTTGCCCTTGGCTTTCATCAGTGCAGGGACGAGCACGTCCTGAACGAGTGTGGACTTGCCGGATCCGGAGACACCCGCAACGCAGACGATCGAGTGCAGCGGAATACGAATGTCCAGATTCTTCAGATTGTGTTCGCGTGCTCCGAGCAGAACGAGCGCAGGGTTAGCCGGATTGATCCGTTTGTGTTTGGAGCGCGGGAAGGGTCGTTCGCCGCGAAGATATGAACCGGTCAGCGTTCGGGATTTTTTCAGCTCCTGCGTGGTTCCGTCAAAGACGATTTTTCCGCCCTTGGCGCCGGGTCCAGGTCCCATGTCAATGACGCGGTCGGCCGCGAGCATGACCTGCGGGTCATGTTCCACAACGACAAGTGTGTTGCCCGCTTTTCTCAGTCTGCGCATGACTGAATTCACGCGGTCCATATCCTTCGGATGCAGACCGATAGAGGGCTCGTCGAGTACGAAGAGCGTGTTGACGAGCGACGTGCCGAGCGCGGTTGTCAGATTAATGCGCTGAACCTCGCCTCCCGAAAGCGCGCGGCTCTGTCGATCGAGGTTTAAGTATCCGAGACCGACTTCATTCAAAAAGCGAAGACGCGTTTTGATTTCTTCAAGCAGGTGCTCGCAGCCTTCCTGCAGAGCGCGCGGCAGCACAAGCTCATCAAAGAAAGTCTGAAGTCTTTCAATCGGCAGCAGCATCAGATCGCGGATATTTAAACCCGGCAGGTTTTCCAGCACCTCTTCGGAAAAGAGTGTTCCGTTCGGTCGGAAGCACTTGTAGCTGCCGTTCTCGGACTGCCTCGCATGCTTGGCGTTTTCAAGCGTGCCCAAGCGCCACAGAAGCGCCTCCGGCTTGAGGCGCGCGCCGTGGCAGTCCGGGCAGTCCGAATAGCTTCTGTAGCGAGAAAGCAGAACTCGGACGTGCATTTTGTAGGCTTTGGTTTCGAGCCACTCGAAGAAATGTTTAACTCCGTACCAGCGTTTGGAGCGGAAGCTTGTCCATTTAGGATCGCCGTAAAGAACCCAATCCTTTTCTTCTTTTGTGAGTTCTCGGAAGGGTTTTTCGACGTCGAGGCTGCGTTCGCGCGCATAGCGAAGCAGGTCCTGTTTGCATTCGTCGTAAGACTCGGTATTCCAGGGCTTAACCGCGCCTTCAGCGAGTGATTTGCTTTCGTCCGGTATGACAAGGCCGTAGTCGACACCGATCACGCGGCCGAATCCGCGGCAGGTTTCGCAGGCGCCGAGCGGAGAATTGAAGCTGAAGGTTGAGTCATGCGGCCGCGCGTATGTGATACCGCAGTCAGGGCAGGAGAGAGAAGCGGTGAATTTCCAGATTTGTTCTTCGGCGCCGAGAACCTGCACTTTGATTTCAAGGGCGTTTTTCCCGAGTCTCATGGCTGTTTCAATCGCTTCCACGGCTCGGCTTTTGGTCACGTTGGGCTTAAAACGGTCGGCGACGACTTCGATCAGCGCGCCGTCCCTGTCCTCTCGGACGACAGTACAGCGAGTGAAACCCTGAGCCTCTAAACCGGAAAGAGCGGTTTCAACCGGAAGGGACGGGGGCACCGGCATATGAAAGCATACGTACAGGCGCGCATCGGGCGAGACGCTTTCCAAGCGCTGCGAAAGTTCTTCCCAGATATCCTGAGCGCTTTGCTCGCGCACTTCTTTTCCGCAGCCTCGGCAGTAGAGTTTCGCGGCCTGTGCAAAGAGCATTTTCAGATGATCGTTGAGTTCGGTCATCGTGCCCACGGTTGATCTTGAGGTACGAACGGGATTGGTCTGGTCGATAGCGATCGCGGGCGGCACGCCTTCGATGCTGTCGATTTTCGGGCGGTCCATGCGGTCCATGAACTGGCGCACGTAGGGGCTGAACGTCTCTACATAGCGGCGTTGGCCTTCGGCGTAAAGGGTGTCGAAAACCAGAGACGATTTACCGGAGCCGGAGACGCCGGTGACCACGGTGAGTTTTCCGTGTTCGAAGTCGACATTGACATTTTTTAAGTTGTTCTGACGCGCACCGCGGATGCGGATTGAGTCGTTGTTTTTCTTTTCAGCTTGCATCTGTTTCGTACTAAACGGACACGAGGTCCTATAGAGAAAAATTACGTCGTTTTTAAAACCGACACTTTGGTGATCGTAACTATAACTCTATGGAAGGAAAAGAAAAAAGAGTAAATGTGTATCGTTTTGTTTGGTAAACAGAAAAGGCCCCGAAGGGCCCTTTTCTTACAGAGAAGAAAGCAAATTAATTGCCTCTGCGTTTTGCTGCATTGTCCTTGACCTGACGGGCAAGGGAATCAAAAGCGGCACGGACTGCTGCGTGCGCATCTTCGTTCTTTGTGTTCATGATGAATTCATGACCGGGGGCGTTGAGTGCAACTCTGACGCTGCATTCTCTGCCCTGATTCTGATGGCGGCCTTCGCTTTCAATCGCGACGCGGCAGCTGATCAGATCAGCATCAAATTTATGCAGACCTTCGACTTCTTTGGCAATCAGGTTTTCAAGAGCTTCGGAACGATCGATACCGTGGAAACTAACTTGGAGGGGAAGCTTCATATATACCTCACTTTCTTTTTAAAACTTCTATTGGTGATTGTTTCATACTTTTTAATTTATGTCAGGGGGTCTCGAAAAAAAAGAGAATTTGAGTCACAATCAAAAAAATGTGCTCCGATCAGCTTATATCTTTAGGAGGGACTCTTTAGATGCCTTTGGGAAGCTCTAAGTACGTTGCCGCGTTTGACTTAGGCACGACTAGCGCGCGTGTCATTATTTTTGACGAGTACGGCAGTCCGCAGGCTGCCTGTCAGAGGCCGCTGACTCAGATTTTCCCGAAAGAGGGCTGGGTCGAGCAGGACCCCATGGAGATGTTTCGACAGCAGCTTGCCTGTTTTAAAGGGGCGCTTTCCGATTTAAATATTTTGCCTTCCGATATTTCCGCCATAGGCATTACCAATCAGCGTGAGACGACGGTGGTTTGGGAGAAAGCGACGGGGCGGCCGATTTATCCGGCTATCGTTTGGCAGGATCATCGAACAACGGAGCAGTGTGAGGCGCTGGGCGCGCACAGTCTCATGATCCGAGAGAGGACAGGGCTCAAACTGGATCCTTATTTTTCCGCTACGAAAATTCGCTGGATTTTGGATCATGTGAGCGGCGCCCGTGCAAAGGCTCAGGCCGGAGAGCTGCTTTTCGGGACGGTGGACAGCTGGCTGATTTGGAATCTCACGGGCGGCAGGCGTCACATGACGGATATTACCAACGCCTCGCGCACGCTTTTAGCCAATATCCGCACCGGCCGCTGGGATGAGGAACTTTTAGGCATGTTTGGCGTGCCCGTCTCGATGCTTCCGGAAATCACGCCGTCCTGCGGCGCGCTTGCCGAGAGCGATCCTGAGGTGCTTGGCGCGTGCATTCCGATTAGCGGGACGGCGGGCGATCAGCAGAGTGCGGCCATCGGACAGGCCTGTTTCCGTCCCGGCATGACCAAGAATACATACGGAACCGGAGGTTTTCTTCTGATGAACACCGGAAAAACCGCGCCGCTGTCGGATCATTTGCTGAGTACGGTCGGCTGGGAGGTCGGAGGCGATCGCTCATACGCGCTTGAAGGCAGTGTGTTTATTGCAGGCGCGGTGGTTCAGTGGCTGAAAGACGGGCTCGGACTTTTCAGAACCAGCGCAGAAATTGAGACTCTGGCTTCCCAGGTTCAGGATAACGGGGAAGTCTATTTAGTGCCCGCGTTTGTCGGTTTAGGCGCGCCGTATTGGGATCCTTTTGCGCGAGGCATAATTATCGGTATAACTCGAGGCACAAGCCGCGCTCATATCGCTCGGGCTGCATTAGAATCGATAGCGTTCCAGTGCAATGAAGTGCTTCAAGTCATGGCCGCCGACACCGGCGCGCCGGTCGAAGAGCTGCGGGTTGACGGCGGAGCGGCGGAGAACGATCTGCTGATGCAGTTTCAGGCCGACTTAGCCAATGTGCCCGTAGTCCGTCCGGTCGTGACCGAAACAACCGCGCTCGGCGCGGCTTATTTAGCCGGCCTTGGCATCGGTCTGTGGGAGGATTTCTCTGAGATTGAATCGCTTTGGCGCCGGGAAAGAATTTTTGAACCGAAGATGTCGCAGGACAGACGAGAATATTTAACCAAGCAATGGCATCGAGCAGTGGCTCGTACAAGAGGATGGGAGCAGTGATGGCAGGACAATTAAAGGCAAATCCGGAGCGCGCGGCGCGCTTTAACAGACTGAGCGAAGACAAGGTCTGGGATGTTGTCGTAATCGGCGGCGGAGCGACAGGCTCGGGCATAGCGGTCGATGCGGCAGCGCGCGGATTTACGACACTGCTGCTGGACGCGCATGATTTCTCCGAGGGCACTTCAAGCCGTTCGACGAAACTCATTCACGGCGGCGTGCGCTATATGAAGAATCCCCGTGATTGGAAGCTGGTTCGGGAAGCGATGATCGAGCGCAAGCTGCTTTTAGGCAACGCGCCGCACTTAGTGCATCCGGAACCGTTCATTCTTCCGTGCTACGAGAACTTTGAGCGTGAGTACTACATGGCAGGCCTCTGCCTGTACAGCGCAATGGCGAGCGGCGGCTATCAGATCGGCAAGACAGAATACTTATCGGCGGCGGAGACGATTCGCCGTCTCCCCGGTGTCAAGCCGCAGGGCCTCAAAGGCGGCGTTCAGTTCTGGGACGCGCAGTTTGATGATTCGCGTCTGAATATCGCGCTCGTGAAAACCGCGGAAGCCAGAGGCGCGCTTGCGCTGAACTATGCGCCGGTGATTGGTTTCGGCCGCGGCAAGAGCGGTGAGATTCAGACGGTTCGTGTTCAGGACAAATTGAGCGGCAATGAGTATGAAGTGAAGACCCGCATGGTCTTTAACGCCGCCGGAGTTTGGACCGATGAAATCCGCCGCATGGTCAATCCGGAGGCAAGAGCGCTGATTCGCGCTTCCCGCGGCTCTCATATTATTGTGAGTCTCGAGCGTTTTGGCGGAAAGACCGGCATGTTTATTCCGAAGACGGAGGACGGCCGTGTGCTTTTCTGTATTCCGTGGCACGGAGTGCTGGAAATCGGCACGACAGACGTTGAGGAAAAGGATATTACTTTCCATCCCGAGGCGACCGAAGCAGAAATTGAGTTCATGCTTGAAACCGCGCGAGGCTATTTGGATTATCCGATTGAGCGCAAGGATGTGCTTGCATCCTTCTCCGGACTTCGTCCGCTCTTTAATCCTTCCGCGGGCGGTTCCACCGCAGCGGTTTCCCGAGAGCACTCGGTGATCCCGGAATTTAAGAATATGGTTACCGTTACCGGCGGCAAATGGACGGCTTATCGAGCGATGGCCGAACACGCGATGTCGGTCGCGGTGGATCAGGGGTTGATCTATAAGCGTCCGTGTCCTACAAAATACATGTCGATTTACCGAGACGAGGCCTTTGACGCCGAGACGATTGAAAAGGCGGCGTTTAGAGGCGAGCTTGAGGAAGAAAAACTGCTCGCGTTCGCGCGTCACTGCAGAGACAACGCCTTTGCGGTTTATCCTGAAGATGTTTTGTATCGCCGCCTGAGAATCGGCCAGATGAGCACTAAGCGCACTGAAGAGCTTCTGCCGAAGATCAAACCGGTGTTTGAGCAAGCCGAATAAACTTTAGAGAGCCGGACAAAAATTCCGGCTTTTCTTCTTTTAGGCGGTATATGGGAACGGGAGTGAAAAGTCGGCGGCTGATTCAAAAAAGGCTGTTTTAAAGGCCGTCGTCGGGGAAGGAATGAGACTCAGGTATAACAAAGTTTTACATCCCTATCTTATCAAGTTGAATCTCTGTGATTTTTTCCGTATAATCCTGTCCTCTCTGTTGGAGCGTTGTCCTTTCGTCATCGCTCGTCCGTTGTAAAAATGTCATCTCAGGGCCTGACGGCTCTGGGTATTAGAAAAAATGTCGAGTGTCCTTTGGACACTTAATTTATAGGTGAAAAGTAATGAAAACCTTCTCGGCCAAGCCGCTTGAAGTAAAGCGCGAATGGTACGTGGTTGATGCAACCGATAAGGTTGTCGGCCGCCTTGCCGCTGAAATCGCTCTCAGACTCCGTGGTAAAGACAAGCCTGAATACACACCGCACGTCGACACGGGCGACTACATTATCGTTGTCAACGCTGACAAGCTGGTGATGACAGGCAACAAGACGGAAGACAAGAAGTATTTCCGTCACTCCGGTTACCCCGGCGGTGTTTATGAAACAACTTTCCGCAAGATGCAGGAAAAGCATCCGGGTCGTGCTCTGGAAATCGCTGTTAAGGGTATGCTCCCGAAAGGCCCCCTTGGCTACGCAATGTTCAAGAAACTCTTCGTTTACGCCGGTTCCGAACACAAGCATTCCGCACAGCAACCTAAACAGCTCGAGATCTAAAAATGATTGGAAATTACAACTACGGCACAGGCCGCCGCAAGAGCTCTGTTGCTCGTGTCTTCATTAAGCGCGGTACTGGCAAAATCGAAATCAACGGTCGCACTCTTGACGAGTACATCCACCGTGAAACCGGCCGTATGGTCGTTCGTCAGCCTCTCGTTCTGACTGACAATGTCGAAACATTCGACATCAAGGTCAACGTTAAAGGCGGCGGTGAGTCCGGTCAGGCCGGCGCTATCCGCCACGGCATCACTCGTGCTCTCATCGACTATGATGAAACACTGAAGTCCGTTCTGTCTCAGGCTGGTCTCGTTACACGTGACGCCCGTGAAGTTGAACGTAAGAAAGTCGGTCTGCGTAAGGCACGTCGCCGTAAACAGTTCTCCAAGCGTTAATTCGCTTTTGGAAATTTCGGTCTTCGATCGAAATACCGCAGAAAAGGTCGCTTCGGCGGCCTTTTTTATTGCTTGAGCCTACAGTTCAGTTCGTCTCTGAAATATTGCAGAATCTAGAGCCTCTAGCAGAGGCTCAGCTCTTAATCCGAAGGCATCTTCTTTAGAAGTCTGTC
>NZ_CALPCV010000038.1:0-19421 GCF_943193095.1 Parasutterella muris
TGAAACGCCTCCACGCCGATGATAGTGAGTTGTATTTCTTGCGAAAGTAGGTAGTCTCCGGGCTCTCCATTCTTAAAGCCTCTTGCTGCAAATGCGGTGAGAGGTTTTATTTTGTCTGTGTGGACGGGGGGGGGTAAAGAAAGATGAAACTCCGACGCTCGATCTGAGTGCCGGAGTTCTTAAACTCGCTTTTACGGTTAATTGCTTAGAAGAAACTAAGCGGCGAAGCCATATTCTTCAAAAGAGCAATCACGCTGTAAGCAGAAGAGAGACTGTTTTTCGGGTTTTCCGGGTCCGGCTTGGACTTGAAGAAAAGTTCCGAATGCATAATGTCATTTTCCAGTGTGATGCGGTGCGTGACTTCTTTGATGCCGGGACGGCTGATCAGGCGGACTTTGGCATCAGTGGCCCCGGAAGCAAGAGATGTCGCTACGGAGACATTGACGTTTCTCGGGAAACCGTGAATCGCATCATGTACGTCGCCGTCAAAAATCAGCTGCTCTTCAGTTGTGCTGACAGTTTTGCCTTCCATATAAGGCGTGCCGATATAGCTTTCAGGCGGTTTTACGCTTTCAATTCTGACTGTTGGATTGCCAATGACGCTGTAGGTTTCCATGACATCCAGGCCGCCGATTGCGCCGCTTGTCACATAGATATGTCTTTTATTCTGTTTCGCGATTTTGACAATATGGTCTCTGAAATTCTTTTCGTCGAGCGCGCCGACTGAAGAGATCACCAGGTCGGCTCCGGCTTCAAGGATTTCCTGAGCATGCTCTTCAACTGCAGAGATTCCCGCGAACTCAACAACAATGTCGGGGCCTAATTCGAGCATTTCGTTGACGTTTCTTGCCGCTCTTCCGCCGACTCGGCTGGCAAGTTCCATAGCGTGTTCATGGTGCTTTGCGCAAACAGTCGTGATGAAATAATCATTACCCAGATGGCGCAGCGCATTGATGCAGAACACCTGACTGACTGATCCGCAGCCTAAAATGGCGATTTTTTTCATTTCCAATCCAAGTTTTTTTGTTAACAGATTCCTTATTTTTACACATAAGGAAAGAAATAGAGTAATTGAATATTAGAAATTTTTTTTCCGATTTGGGCGTATAAAACTTTTTCCATATTCAGTCAACTTTATTCCCGCCTTTTCAATACTTGCGGAAACTTCCGCGATGCACTCCTTGACTTCCTCGGAGAGTGCTCCTGCCGTTTTCGGCCAAAACACGCAGAAAGGAATCGTCAGAGGATCGCTGATCGGGATGGCTTTGCAGTCGTCGCTTACGCTAATCGCCGCAAGGGAGTCCGTTATGTGAACGCCCGCATTCCTTTTTACCATGCGCAGAGCGACTTGTGTAGACGATATCTCCCCCACAATCTGATCTTCTTCCAAGGAAGGAAGAAGCAGATCGCACAGTTTCCTCTCACGCATGTCGTGAGAAAGAAGAATAAAGTTCTCTTTAGCGTAATCCTCTCTTGAGACAACGTCTTTTTGTGAGAGAGGATTGTTTTTTGAACAGACAAGACGCAGAGGCAGCTCTGCGAGCACGCGCTTTTCCATATCGTCATGCTCACTTAAAAGCGTACCGAAACCGATATCAAACGGATGAGAATACTTTGAAAAGTAAATATCTCGACCGTTATGGATATCGAGCGTGACCCGCATATCCTTTTCGTGTCTTTTAAAGATTTTGACGATGGCAGGCAGAATGACATCACTGCAGTGGCGAGCGAGCACCGCTGCTCTCAGAAGTTTGCGTTTGCGTTTTCGGTGAGTCGGATAATCTTCCACGACTTTCCATGCGCGCATCGCTTCCATTGCTACTCGGTAAAACTCTGTGCCCTCGGAAGTCAAAGTGAGCGTTTTATTTCCTCGATCAAAGAGAACGATCCCTATACGCTCTTCAAGCTGGGATAAAACGCGGCTTGCCGCCGAAGGAGAAATGCCCAGTTTATTTGACGCGGCAAGCAGAGAACCCGTCTCAACCACAGCGCAGAAAATTTTTAATGCTTTAGATTTGATTTCCAATTTTGCAACTCGATGGATAACATTTGCACTTTACGTAATATAGCAGATGATTCACAATCTCATCATGTCGAGTTCATTCAACTCGGACAAGAAATGGGTTTTCCACCTCTGCAGTGCCGGGGTGGATTTTTTTGCCCTGCCTTTAAATTGTCTCGCTAAACGACTACTATGTATAGGTCAGTAAACATTGAACCGGTATAGCAGTGATTGAATTATCCGTTAGACATTTAAATGTCACATTACAGAACACACCAATTCTTAACGATGTCTCTTTAGATGTAGAGAACGGAGCTTTTGTCTGCATTGTCGGACCCAGCGGTGCCGGAAAGAGCACCCTGCTCAAGCAGCTCAATCGACTTGATCCCGGCAAAGTGGGCGGGGAAATTCTCTGGCGCGGACAGAATATTGACACCTACGATGTACATCAGCTTCGCAGACAAATTGCCTACATCTTCCAAAAGGCCGTTATGTTTGAAGGGACGACTGAGGAAAATATCAGGATGGCGCTTCAGTACGGTCCGAAGATGTCCGATCAGGAAACTGAGGAGCTTTATCAGCATGCGTTGGAGATCGCTGGAATTACGCCGAATATTCTTAAAACGCCTGCCTCCAGTCTTTCCGGGGGACAGCAGCAGCGTGTCGGCATTGCTCGGGTCATGATGATGGCGCCTCCGGTCCTTCTGTTAGACGAACCGACGGCCTCATTGGATGTGGAAACCAGCAATCATTTCTGCCAGACGCTCAAGCGTATGAAGGGACTTATCGGTATCAAGGACAATATCAAAAAGACCTTCCTGATGGTGACGCACCGTCTGGAAGAAGCGAAATTCCTGGGCGATAAGATTCTGATGCTCGAGGACGGAAAAGTGGTTGAGTATACGGACGCCGCTCAGTTCTTCACTTCACCGACAACAGAGCGCGGCAAAGCGTTCCTGAAAGCAGAAAACCTTTAAGACATCAACTGTCGCCATAGGGTTTACTATTTTTTCATAAACTATCGATCATTCCACAAGGACGATAATTATGAAAATCCTTCACACATCCGATTGGCATTTAGGCAGACGACTGTATGATTTCGACCGCTACGACGCGTTTGAACAGTTTCTGAGCTGGCTTCTGTCAATGATTGAAACAGAGAAAATTGACGCTTTAGTTGTTGCCGGCGATATCTTTGATACTTGCGTCCCGACGCACAGAAGCCAGGCGATGTACTACGACTTCTTGGCCCGTTTGGGCAAGACATGCTGCCGCCATGCTGTTATTGTCGGCGGCAATCATGACTCACCGACGCAGCTGAATGCCCCTCAAAATATTCTTAGTCATTTAGGTATTTATGTCGTCGGCGGAGCTGAAAGCGATCCTGCCAGGGAAATTGTAGAGCTAAGGGACGAGGAGGGAAAACTCGAAGGCGTTGTCTGCGCTATTCCTTATCTGAGAGAGCGTGACATTCTTCGGATCAAAGCTGACAGTCAGCTGAGCAGAGATGAAGAGATTGTCGCGGCGACTAAGGATCACTATGAGACGGTTGTTAAAAAAGCGGTGGAGACGATCGGTTCCAGCCGAGTTCCTCTGATCGCAACCGGTCATTTGATGACCGCAAATTCTAAAGTCGGTCATGATGAAAACGCGCTTTATATCGGTTCACTCGGTATTGTGCCTTCATCCGTGTTTCCGTCCGTCATTTCATATCTGGCATTAGGTCATATCCACAAAGCCCAGCTGATCGGCGGAGACAGAACGCGTAACTACAGCGGCGCTCCGATACCGTTTAATTTTGATGAAGCTTCTCACGCAAAGATCGTCCGCGTGGTGGAATTTGATAAAGAAAAGGTAAAAGCTGTCTCGGATCTTCCAGTTCCCTCTTTTGATCGTATTGTGACAGTACGCGGCAAACTCAGCGACATTGAAATTCAACTGGATCAAATTAAGGTCCTTAGTGAACAGAATCCGTCGCAGCCTGTTTTAGCTCAGATTATTCATGAAGACACTTCTTCGGCGACCAACTTAGTAGAAACCGTTCAAAGACTTATTGCAGGCACAAGCATTCAGGTGGTCCGTGTTGAAGATACTGCGCGCCGCTTTGCTTCGCTTGCCGAGGGAGAGAACGTTTTGACAATAGAGCAGCTTGATCCGATGAGCGTCTTTGACAAGCGGCTTGAGCAGGAAGAAGTCGAGGAAGAGATGCGGGAAAAACTCGTTGCGATATACCGCTCTGTTGTTGATATGGCGCAAATGGGGCAAAGCTTTGCCACTCCTTAACCGCAGCAGAGATCGTTCACTTTTATTCGGAATATCGGCATGAGAATCCATACGCTTAAATTAGAGAATCTGAATTCTATTCAAGGGCAATGGGAGATTAATTTCCTTGATGAATCCTATAAGGGCGGAATTTTTGCCATCACCGGCAAAACCGGCAGCGGCAAGACAACCGTGTTCGACGCGATTTGTCTTGCGCTTTACGGCCAAACTCCGCGCATCTCTTCTATCAGCAACACTTCTGATGAAGTAATGAATCGTCAGAGCGATCAGTGCTCTGCGGAGCTCATTTTTGAATCAGGCGGGCGCATTTTCAGATCCAAATGGAGCCACGCTCGCTCAAGAAGCGGTAAGAACGAAGAAAATTCGTCTGATGGGAAGAAATCTTTCGGAATTGTAAAGCTTTCGCTTGAAGAGCTTAAAGGGGGCACTTGGATGACTCTGGCATCCAAAGTTAAAGAGAAAGCTCAGGCGGTCAAGGAAGTACTCGGACTGGACTTTAATCAGTTCACACGATCTGTCCTGCTTGCTCAGGGAAAATTCTCGGCTTTTCTGAACAGCGGAACAAACGACAAAGCCGATATTCTGGAAGAAATTACCGGTACAGAGATTTATAAGAAGATTTCGCAGGAAGTCTATATCAAGACCAGTCAGCTTAAAAAGCAGCTTGACGAAGAGAAAGAAAAATATGAAAAGTTTGAGATTCTGAGCGATGAGGAGCTCAAGCAGATCGAATCAGGGCTTGTAGAACTGGACAAAAAAATCGAAGAAGAAAAAAAACAAGCTTCTGCCTGTGATGCAAAGCTGGAAAAACTGAAAACACTTGCTGCATTAGAGAAGCGTTGCGAAGAGGCAAAAAACGCATTAGAAAAAATTGAAGCTCAAAAGGAAGGGTTTGATCGGCTGAGAGTAGAAAGGGATCGGGCAAGCGCAGCGGCCGTCATTAAACCGATCTATGACGCTTATGACGAAAGCCGACGCAATTTAAACTCGTCAGAAAAGCAGAAAAATCAGCTCGGTACGGAACTCTCAGAGCTGAAACCCAAACTTACGGTACTTGCGTCTGATCTCTCAGATGCATTGAAAAAGCTTCAGGACACAGAAAGCAAAGCCAAGAAAGATCAGGAGCTGTTTACTTGGGTTGATATTCAGGACGGGAAGATCCGTGAAGAAGCTAAGCAACTTCAGGCTGCGAAGGACGAACTCGAGGTAAGCCGCAAAGAGTACATGACTGCGCAGACAAAGCAGGCCGCATCTGAGAAAGAACTTTCTGATCAGAAAGCTAAAACCGCTCGAGCCGAAAGTTCATTTGCCGAGAAAAAGAATGATGCTCGTCTGTTCGACGAAAGCGACAGGCTTTCCGTGATTCGCAATACGCTTTCCGGACTGGAAACAGTGATCGCGCATGATGAAGACGAACGGACTAGGTTTAGCAAACAGCTTGAAAAGGCTGAAAAAGAAGCGGGAGAACTTGAGAAAATCACTCGGACAGCTATTTCCGCTGTTGCGGTAAAAACAAAGGAAATTGATTTGCTGAAAGGCCACCGAACTGCGCTTTTGGAGGGTAAAACAACGGAAGAGCTTCAGGCGCAGCAGGAGCGGCTTGAGGCTCATCGCGCGGATCTTCTGACCTTGGACCAAAAGCGCTCAACTGCGGAAAAACTTGATACGGAAGTCCGTAAACATCGTGATGCGGTAAAGCAGCTTGATGTATTAGCCAAAGCAAAGGAAGCCGAGATTAACGAACTTTCGGCCAGATACAGCGTATTGGAAAAAAACGTTGACGCTAACGAAAAGCTCGTTGCGATTAATAAATTCATGAAGGAGCGAGCGGCCCTTGTCAGCGGAGAAGCCTGTCCTTTGTGCGGATCCGAACATCATCCTTATGCCGATCAGCTTCCTGCCGGTGTGGCTGAAGCCAAAGTCAAATTGGAAGAAGCTAAGACTGAACTTAAGCAGGCCAGCGAAGACCTCAGCAATAAGACAAAAGAAAATGCGGCTCTTATCGGACAAAAGAAAGCGGAAGAAGGTCAGCTGAAATCCCTTGAGGCTGAATGTCAAGCCGCATCCGAAGACTATAAAGAAGCCTGTAAGCGCGTTTTATCCGTACCTTCTCGGGAATGCGGAGCTGCCCGTATCACAGAGGAAAAGCAGAGGGTCGAGAACGAGATCGTCAAGCTGAAACAGATTAAGCGTGATTACGATAAGACGGTCTCTGAAGTTCAAAAGCAGGAAGCGGAATTAAACCTGCTGAAGGAAAAAAAGACCAGAGCCGATAGCGAGCTTGCCGCAAAGAAAGCAGAGAAGAATACGATCAGTACTCAGCTTCAGCAGCTGGGTAAGGCTCTGTCGGATAATCGAGATAAACTGCAGGACAGCAGGGTTCTTTTTATCAGGGACTTTAGTGCTTACTCGCTGGAAAAGGCAGAGGAAATTACCGCGTCGTTCATCGAAAGGCTTTTGGAGCGGGGCAACGCTTACAACAGGAGCGTCGTCCAATTAAACGAACAGAAGTCAAAAGAAGACAAAATGTCCGGCGTTCTGGAAGTGTTGAAAACGCAGGCAGCGAAACTTCTTAAGGAAGTGAACGATAAAAGCGATAAAGTTCAGACGCTTCAAAAGGTTTATGACCAAAGCTGCGGTGAGCGCAAATCCCGGTTCGGAGAAAAGAGTGTCTCACAGGAGCGGCAAAAGGCCGAACAGGCGCTGAAGCAGGCAAAAGACAATGTGGCCATGCTTCAGGAGCAGAAAGCCGCTGCTGATACGGATTGGGCAACTAAGACAGGACGGCTTGAAGCGGTAGAAAAGGCGCTTAATGAATTGACGCTTCAGACGCAGAAATCTGCAGGTGAGTGGGCTCAGGCACTTATTGATAAAGCCTTCGAGAGTCAGCAGGCATGGAAATCTTCCTGGAAATCCGAAGCGGATTTAGAACTGCTGAAAAAGAAGATTAAAGATTTTGAGGATCTTCAGCTTTCAGCGACTGCGTCACTTAAAACGTCTGCAGAGAATTTGGAAAGTC
The DNA here is from genome assembly GCF_943193095.1 of Parasutterella muris. Classification (NCBI taxonomy): domain Bacteria; kingdom Pseudomonadati; phylum Pseudomonadota; class Betaproteobacteria; order Burkholderiales; family Sutterellaceae; genus Parasutterella; species Parasutterella muris. Next base: position 7,305 of record NZ_CALPCV010000038.1, read on the forward strand.
ACAAGGCGGATTGCCCGAAAGAGACAGAGCGAGCGGAGATTGAACGCCAAAGAGTTGACCTTAGAAAAGAGATCGATCAGAACAACGAAGAGATTGGTCGCCTTAAATCGCTGAAGGATCGCGACGCAGAGAATCGTCAGAAAGCGGCTGCAGCGCAAAAAGCGGCAAAAAATCTGGAAAGTGAATACGCTTTGTGGGCAAAGCTCTGCGATTTAATCGGACAAGCAGACGGCGGAAAATACAATAGGTTTGTTCAGGACCTGGTGCTGGTTCAGCTTTTAGAGTGCGCCAATGCCGAACTGAAGAAGCTGAACAGCCGCTTCTATTTGAGTTCGACCAAGGGTAAAAATCTGGAAATCAGTGTCGTGGATACGGCGCTCGGCGGCGTTATCAGGCCGTCGGCCAATCTTTCCGGCGGCGAAACCTTTATTGTGAGTCTTTCGCTTGCGCTCGGTCTTTCAAAGATGGCAAGCAACAATATCCAGATTGATTCGCTCTTTCTTGACGAAGGGTTTGGCACACTAGACTCTGAATCTTTGGAAAAAGCGCTCAGCGTTTTGGGCCAAATCAATCAGGATAAACTCGTCGGAATTATTTCACACGTCGGCGAAGTACAGGAGCGCCTGCCGATTGTGATCCGCGTGGAAACCTCATCGGTTCCCGGAGTTTCAACACTTCAGGGACCGGGCGTAAAGCGAATCGGCTGATTTCTTTGATTTAACCCTATTGCAGCCGATGAAATAATTCACGTCAGTGACATTGAACAGCTTCGCATTATCGGAGAAACTATAGAACATTCGGGCTCTTCTTAATACAGAGCCCGAAATTTAAACATGTTGACAGCTCTTTAAAATAATGCCTAAGCTGTTTCAGGCTTAGCTTGTTCATTAGTTACCGCCGTTGCTAGCTATGTTATTAGTAAAAGAGGAAAGGAGAAGATGGAACACTTATCACAAGCACTCCGGCAGTCCGTTTCTCAGAATAAAGAAATGCAGGAATGTTTGCTCGGAACGATTGACAAAATGGCGGACGGATTGATCGCAGAGAACAGGCAGGCTCGCTCTTCTATTGGTAAATCCTGTACCGGTATTTCTGTTTGCGATGATAACCAACGAGAATTTGTGAAAGCTGATGCTTTCACAAAAGATCTTTTGGCAAAGACCAAAGACAGCAAGATCACAGATGAAAAAAATTCTTCGTTAGATTTACAGAACTGGACTTGCTTACGGGTTCATGTAAAGTTTCACTCGAAAACGAAGGGCCGGAAGAGCGAATCAACGGACAAATCAGCGATCCCTTACTCTCTAACCAAAACACCCCGTACGTGCAGGCATTTGCTCTTGGGAAAGCGCTTCAAGTGAAAGGAAAAGCAACCCTTTCAGAAGAAGGAGAAATCACGAAACTGTTTATTAATGATGCTGTTGCATCAGAGTAAAAATAGGCCCAAAATTTCCCTTTTTTGACTCTCAATGTAAGAACTTCGGAAGTTTTGAGTTTAAATTCAGCGGGACATTTTTTGAGCAGAAGATGTCCCGCTTATCGTTTTTTTGCCTACAATCCCTCCAAAAAGGGGAGAATATGCAATTAACACAGAATCAGGCAACCTTGATCGGCTGCACCGCGCCGATATTCTGGGGGCTGTCTGTCTCGCTGGTTCGGTTGATTTCCGATACGATCGGAATCGGATTGGGCCTGGCAATCAATTACCTCATTGCCTTCGTTTTTGTGTGGTTCGCTTTCGGTTTTCCAAGATTTAGCCGCCTCCCTCTGAAATACTATATTTTCGGTCTGGGTTCCGCGATCGGTACCTCTCTGACTTTTGCGATCTCACTATCCATCTCCAGCAGCGGGACTCAGGCAATGGAAGTCGGAATGGTTAATTACCTTTGGCCCTCTCTCACGATTTTCTTTGCTGTGCTTTTTAACGGTCAGAAGGCAAAGTGGTGGATCTCCATCGGAGTGGCACTCGCGATTTACGGGATCTGTATGGTGCTCTCCGGCTGTATTCTTGTCGACTTCGCAAGCATGTGGGATCATGTAAAAACTAATCCGCTGGCTTACTTCCTGGCACTCTGGGCCGCAATATTCTGGGCGGCGTATTCGAATTTCACAAGAGCATGGGCTAACGGGGAAGATCCTACGACCGTCATTTTCGGTCTGAATATGCTGATTTTTAATTCGATTTGGTTGCTTGATCTCGCTCCGAGCAGAGAATTCAGCATGAAGGGGCTTGGGATTGTCATACTGACAGCGATGGTGATGGGAGGCGCGTACGGCCTGTGGACCTTTGGTGTGCAGAAGGGAAAAATCGCAATTATGGCGATCGCTTCTTACTTCACGCCGGTCCTGTCCTGCGTGTTTGCGTCTTTTCTCATCGGGGCATCGCTGAACCACGCCTTCTGGGCCGGAGTGGCAGTTGTTGCCGGCTCCTTCGTCTGTTGGGCTGCTACCAGAGATTGAAATTAAGAAGATTTAAAAAATATTAAGAAGATTTTTTAAATACGGTTCTTTGACGTCCTACAATTATTTAACACCTTCATAAGGAGCCGCTATTTATGAAAAATCTTATCGCTGCATCGCTTCTTTTTAGTTTTGCCGCTGTTTCTCAGGCGCACTTCGGCAGTGTGATCCCGGATAAACAGATCGTTGAAGATCAGAAAGACAGCACGGTCACCCTCACAGCCGCTTTTAATCATCCGATGGAACAAAGCGGTATGAACATGGCCAAGCCGAAGAATCTTTCTGTGATTGTTGACGGCAGGAAGACCGATCTGACCGATACACTGAAGCCTGCAAAAGTATTGGATAAGGACGCTTGGATTACACAGTACAAAGTGATTCGTCCGGGCCTGTATGAATTTGTTCTTGAGCCGCAGCCTTATTGGGAGCCTGCCGAAGACAAATTCATTATGCACTACACCAAGGTTATGGTCCCGGCTTACGGTGTAGAAGACGGTTGGGAAATCCCCGCCGGGCTCAAGACTGAAATCATTCCGCTGACCCGTCCTTTCGGCAACTATGTCGGCAATATTTTCCGCGGTAAGGTCGTTGTTGACGGCAAACCTGCGGCAAACGTTCCGGTTGAAGTCGAGTACTACAACGTAGATAAGCGCGTTAAAGCGCCCAATGACATCTTTATCACACAGGTTGTGATGACCGACGATCAGGGAACTTTCTCGTACTCTGTTCCCTGGGAAGGCTGGTGGGGTTTTGCCGCGCTTAGCGAGGCCGACTACAAGATTAAGCATGAGGGTGTTGATAAACCGGTAGAAATCGGTGCGGTACTCTGGACTGAATTTGTGACGCCTTCGTTTAAATAATGCATATCGCTGAGGGAGTGTTATCCGCGCCGGTTTTGATTGCCGGTGCGGCAGCGGCCGCAGTAGGCGTCGCTTACGGTCTGAGAAAGATTCAAACGGATCATCTGATGCTGGCAGGATTTCTCGGAGCCGTGTTTTTCGTCGCAAGTCTGATTCACGTGCCGGTCGGTTTTTCCAGTGCGCATCTGATTATGAACGGATTGATCGGGGCAGTCCTCAGCGCGGCGGCTTTTCCTGTTATTTTCGTTGCGCTGCTTCTGCAGGCAGTTCTTTTCCAATTCGGCGGTTTTACGGTTCTGGGCGTGAACACTGCGACAATGGGCCTTGGGGCGGCAGCCGCCGGCCTAATCTTTCATTGGATCAGCGGTAAAAGCGCCGATAGGCATTTAAAAGCGGCCGGTTTTGCTGCCGGCTTTTGCGGCGTGCTGATTTCGGGACTTTTAACGGCGCTTGCGCTCGCCTTCACCAGCGAGGGATTTGTGGCTGCGGCTTGGGCGATTTTCTTCTCCAATCTTCCTATCATGATTGTGGAGGGAATTATTACGGCTATCGCTGTGGTATACATCAGAAAAAGTGATCCCGGAGTCTTTGATGAACATCGTTAAACTGATTTACGGAGCCGCGGCTTTGATCGCCGTCGCGGCAGCGGGCTCGGCTCAGGCGCATAGGCTGAATGTGTTTGCTTATCCTCAGGCTGATCAGGTATGCGCGGAAGCGAAATTCGCAAATGGCGCGCCTGCGCGCGGAGCTGAAGTTAACTTTATCAACGACGCGGGAGAATCCGTTCTTAAAGCGGTAACCTCCGATGAAGGCAAAGTCTGTATTGCGCTTCCCGCCAGATTTAAGGCCGCTCCGCTGACGGTTGTCGTGAACGCGGGAGAGGGACATCAGAATCGATGGAAAATCAGCAGAGAAGAGTTTTCCGGAGCGGAAGCCTCTAAAGAACCGCTTCTTCTGACGTATGAGCCGAAGAAAACGGATAGCGTCACTTCTTCGGATCCGAAACTTTACACACAGAAGGATTTAGACAACGCGGTTCGGCTTGCCAAAGAAGATCAGGAGACAAAAGTGATTGTTCCGCTTCGCCGTGAGCTTGCTCAAGCTCAAAATCCTGAGATTTCTTTGAGAGATATTGTCGGCGGTCTCGGCTGGCTTATCGGACTTGGCGGAATCTTTGCATGGCTGAGCGCAAGACGGAAAAAATAATGGACGCGAGGACATTTACGCCCGCCGCAAGAATATTGAGCGCATTTATTTTTGCGGCTCCGGTGTCTGTCCTTCCTAATTGCGAAAGTGCTTTTGCCGCCCTGGTCTTTGCGCTCTCCGCGGTTTTATTTTTCAAACCGAACGCGTCTCACTTTGTGAAACGCGCCGTCCAAATCAATATTTTTATTCTTTTCATTTGGCTTCTGACGCCTTGGACAACGCCGGGTGAACCGCTTTGGGGCTGGGTTACAAAGCAGGGCGTTGAATTATCCGCATTGGTGACAATTAAAGCGAATGCGCTCTTTATGATTTTCATTACGCTTGTCAGCAGTCTGAGTTTTTCTCAGCTTGCCTATGGATTCCATAAGATAGGATTCTCTGACAAACTGGTGGCGATTATTTTGTTCTGTGCCCGCGGTATCGATATTTTTGAAAAAGAGTATCGACAGATGGTTGAAGCCGCAAAACTCCGCGGTTTTGTGCTGAAAGCGGATCGAAGAACATACCGAACAGTCGCGGCGATGATTTCTCTTCTTTTCGCAAAGGCTGTTCGCCGCAGTCGAGTGCTGGACGAAGCGATGAAACTTCGCGGTTTCAACGGTAAAATCCGAACACTGAATGTATACCCGTCCACACGGACGGATGTTTTTATGACGGCGCTTTTTTGTGCCGCGGCTATTCTTCTGAGTGTGTACGGATGGACGATTTAGAAAACCGGGTGGTTTTAGAAATTAAAAATCTGAGCTTTTCCTATCCTGACGGAGAGGAACTTCTGAGCGGCTTAAATTTCCGTCTCGAGAAGGGCTGCAGTGCAGGAATATGGAGCCCGAACGGGACCGGTAAAACTTCACTTTTTAAAATCATCACCGGTTTATTAAAAGCCAAGAGCGGAGAAATTCTGCTCTATGGAAAATCCGTACAGACGGAAGAAGACTTCCGGGCGCTTAGGCTGAAAGTGGGATTTGTGCTCCAGCATCCCGATGATCAGCTTTTCTTTCCGGAGGTGATTGATGATGTGGCGTTTGGCCCGCTGAACGAAGGTTTATCAGAGGAGGAAGCTTGGGTACGGGCGCATGAAACGCTGGTCTCTCTAGGTATTGAACATTTGGAGCATTCTCTGAGTTTTGAGCTCTCGGGCGGACAGAAAAAACTTGTGACGCTGGCGGCGGCTCTTTCGATGAAACCGGACGTTCTTCTGCTGGATGAACCCACGAACGGGCTGGACGCGGCAGCAAGAAAGCGCCTTATTGAGATTATTAATCGCTTTGAGGGTGAGAAGATCATCATCAGTCATGATCCGGACATGCTGGCCGAGACCTGCAGCCGCTTCTTTACGATTACCGATAAAAAGCTTTCTGAGATTAAAGCGCCTCAGATCCATGAGCATCGTAATAGTCATTTCTTCGGCGCAGAACAGCATTCCCATAATTAGCAGGGATTGGTTTTGGAAGAATCCGATTCTGTAGGATAAAACCTATCTCAATTGTCACGAAGAAAAATGTCGGATTTCACAATTAAAAAAGTCTGCGGCGACAACCCTTATCGAGCGGCTGTCCGTCGTATTTACATGCAGTCCTTTCCGCTCTTTGAACGAGTTTCTCTTGAGCCCTTCTTTACCTGCTCTGTGAACGGAGCAGAGATGTTCGTGCTGCTTCGGGAAAATGAAGCGGAAGCTTTCTTCTGTACATTAAAAAGAGGACGTTTCTTTTATCTTTTTTATATCGCGGTTGATGAGAAAAAACGGGGCAGAGGCATTGGAAGCGACGTAATCAAAGCCGCAATCGAGATGGCAGCAGGCAAAGTCATCTTTCTTGACTGCGAAGGCATTTATCCGGGATGCACGGATCGGGCCAAGCGTGTGAAGCGTTTATGTTTTTACCGTAAAAACGGTTTTAGAGAGGTTGGCGGTCTGCACGAGTGGCGCGGAGAAAAGTTTGTGACGCTTGTTCATGGCGATGCCGAAATCTCAGAAGAGGATATTCAGGACTTTTGGCGCGTGTTTGGAAAACTCTGGGATTCAGAGGACGTGGTCGGTGATTTGGATAAAGTCTAAAGAGAGCGTCTGTCTTGGTACTTAGGCACCAAAACGGATGAACAAGAACGCTATAAAGCAATACTCAATATAAACTTTACAGCGATACAAAAGAGATGAGTAAATGACAGAAACCGGCATTGTGAAAGAATTTAAACGTTATATTGAAACCATTGAAGAAGCTGTTGAAGACGGTCTTGGTAGAGAGAATCCGAGCAACTTTAAAAGAGACGCGCTGAAACCCTTTTCTCCGCATGAAAGAAAGCTGATTGCCGAAGAGATAAAAGAGCAGAAAAAACAGCTTTAACAGATTTTTGATGTTTCGCCGGGAACGGACTCGACCGGACATATGAGTGATCGATATTCTCGGCGATATTCTTGAAAAACACCTGAAATAAACGGGTGCTTTTACCTATAATTTCAAGCAAATATTCATTTTTGACAATGAGCGGCCTCATTGGTACGGAATTTAAAAATGATGAAATCCCTTCTTTTAGCTTTAGCAGCAGTTCCCTTGTGCGTATTCGCTTCTGATCAGGCGCCGAAGTGCGATGCTGAAGGCGGTCAGGCGTGTTTTGAGGCGGCGATTGAATATCATCGCGCTCAAGCCTATGACAAAGCGCTTTTGTGTGCGGAAAAATCCTGCATGGAAGGCCACGGCGGCGGATGCTTCTATCTTGGTTTTGCTCGTCAGCAGAAAGGGGAGCATGCGCAGTCCAATCCGTTTTATGAAAAGGCCTGCTCGGCCGGGTATGCCGCAGGCTGCCTGTCGCTTGGAAATAATTATCGCCTCGGCCTCGGTGCAGAGGTTTCAGAAGAGAAGTCCCGCGCCTATTATCAGCGCGCGTGCGATCTCGGTGAGGAGCTCGGATGCTCGCATCTGAAACCGCATGCAGGCTCAATGCACTAAGAATAAATTTCGAAAGGATACCTTTTATGTTTAATGTCAAACCACTTTGCGCCGCTTTGGTTTTAGGCGCCGGTTTTTCTGCCTCGGCATATGCGGAAACTGATGTCTATCATCATGCGTTTGACGCGTTGGGTACGGTGGTCACAACGCAGTTTAAGACGGAGAGCCAGGAGAAAGCCGGTTACTGTGAGAAGGTGACAGAAGACGAAGTCAATCGACTTGAACTTCTGCTATCCGCTTATAAGCCCGACAGTGACTTATCTCGTTTAGGCGCGGCCAAAGGCGAGTGGATCAAAATTTCCAAAGACACGACGGATATTTTGGAGAGGACCAAAGAAGTCTGCGCGATGACTCATGGCGCGCTCGATCCGACCGTCGGCACTCTGGTCAAACTTTGGAGCGTCGACCATGACAATCACCGCGTACCGAGTGATAAAGAAATTGCGGAGGCGCTTCCGAAAGTTGACTGGACCAAGATAGAAGTAAAGAAAGAGGGCGATCAGTATTACGGAAAGATCGGGGCAGGTCAGGAAATAACGCTTGGCGCGACCGGCAAAGGTTTTATCGCGGATAAAGTGATTGAGAAACTCAGAGCGGCCGGCTGTAAAGACGCGCTCATCAGTCTTGGCGGCAATGTGATCACAAGCGGGACGAACTACAGCGGCAATCCTTGGCTGATTGGTCTGCAGGAGCCCGATCTCAAGAGAGGCGGATATTTTGCGGCGGTCCCTTCTCGCGACGAATCGGTTGTGACGAGCGGCGACTACGAGAAGTTTTTTATTAAAGACGGAAAGAAATATCATCACATTTTGGATCCGCGGACGGGACGTCCGGTTCCCGCGACCTTGTCTTCCGTGTCGATTATTCATAAGAATTCGGCTTATGCCGACGGCTTATGCACTTCTCTTTTTGTGATGGGCTGGCAGGGCGCGATTGATTTTCTGAGAGCGCATCCGGAACTTAAAGCCGTATTGGTGGATGAGCCGCTGAAAACCGTTGTGTACACACCGAATTTGGACGACGAGATCAAGTTCACTAATGAGAACTTTAGGATCGGTGTGATTGAGCCGTTAGAAGCGGATAAGGGCCAAAAGGCGAGTGAACCGAAAGCAGGCGATCAGAAGTAGCGAGTCAAGATTTTCTGATTAAAGAAAGGATCGGGCCGGAGATGTTTTCCGGTCTGATCTTTTTTTTGTTTGACGAAAAGGCGCACTCAGAAGAGCCTTTGGAGAAAAAAATAAAGCGGCCGCTTTGACAGTGACCGCTTTACGCAGATATCAGATTAAAGGTTTACTTTTTCTGAGCTGAAGCTCCCGATACGGCTTGAGCCGGTGCTGCTTTAGTTGCCGGAGCCGGAGCGGCAGCGGGTTTTGCAGCAGGAGCGCTGGCGCCGGATACTGACTGAGCAGGCGCTGCCGCAGGAGCGGGCTTCACAGTGTTGGAAGCGGCACCGATCGGCTCTTTCGTCTTCTGATAGAGTTCCTGAGCGATCTTAGCTGCGTCCTTGGACTGGTTAACCGTCTGAGTATTGCCGGTTGAAGCGCCGCTGACAGAAGACGGGTTGTAAGGTTGAGCGTCTTTCTGAAGCTGTTCGGGGGTCAGATTGGCGGGCGGCATCGGGCTTGCGCTTGAGGAAGCGTCTACCGGGAAGAGCCAAGCTTCATCGAGATTCGGGTATGTGCCGTTATCTTTGATGTAAGCGTCAATCTTTGTGTAATTGTGACCTACGTCCTTATGGCAGGCGAGGCAGTCAAGTGTTTGGTTTTGGTAAAGGGCATGCCAAGCGCCGATTGAAGGATTGTTTTTATCCCACATTCTGGAGAGGTCATGACAGCCTCTGCAGGTGTGATAGTTCGTTTCGCGGAACCATTGTATTTCGCCGGCTTCGATACCGGGGCGTTGCTGCATCCAGAGTGTCGGGGTACTGAAGTTTCCAATGATTTGTCCGAAAGCGCTGTGAGAAGCGGCGACCACTTTATGACCGAGCAGGCTGATATAGCCGATTGGTCCGAGTGTGTTTTCGGAAGCGTTATACAAGTGGCAGTCGGAGCAGTCTGCGGTTTTGCCGCTCGCGGTACGCGCATGTGAGCCCTGTTTCCATGCGTATGCGACACCGTTCATTGTGTGGCATCCGGTGCTGCAGAATTTCTCGGATCCGAGCCAGTTAACCGCAGAAACCAGTCCGCAGACGGAGAGGATTCCGCAGATAAATGCCGCGCAGAGGATCCAGAATAGTGTCCACTTTGTTTTGAGAGTGATCATAATTTTCCCCAACTCCGAGGCGCCTCATAAAGCCTGAGGCGCCCGGAAATGTTCTGCGGTGCCGAGAGGCACCGCATCAGCCGTAAGGCTTAGAAGGACGTTGCCATACCTACAACAGCTGTGTAGCCGTCGAGGTCGGATCCGTCGAGAGCCTTATAGGCGTTGCCGTAAGCAACTCCGCCGTAAAGCAGAGTTCTCTTGGAGAGCGGATACGTGTATGCAGAGCCGACAGACCATGCGCTGTATTTCGTACCGTCGTCCTTGATCTTGCCCTTAACACCGTTGAGCTGCAGCATCAGGTTGCCGCCCCAAAGCGGTGTTGCCACAGAGATAGAAGCCGCGTTCTGGTTTGCTCCCTTGGTGTAGGAAGAAGCGGCAGAAGCTCCGGAGGTTGCGCTTGCAGAAGTGGAAGCGCCCGAAGATGCGTTAACCGGGAACTGGTTGTAGTTCGGCATTCTTGTTGCGTGCTGTGTGTACTGATATGCGCCGTACAGTGTGAAGCTACCGAAGTCATAAGAAGCGCCCGCCGTGATGATATTTGTTTTATCGATCTTAGTGGTGTTGCCCTTATGGTCTTCCATTTCGTACATCAGGTTCGAATTGAAGTTACCGACATCGTATGTCATACCGAGGCCGTAGTAGTGGGAGTTCTTAGACCACTTATCGGTATCGGAGCTGACGCCGTTGGAGTACATGGCCGTGAACTGCAGACCGTTCCATTCCTGGGTGCGGTATGCGATGGAGTTATTCTGCCATCCGGTCAGATAGAAGACGCCCTGAAGGTCACCGATCACAGACATGCCTGTACCGATAGCGCTTCCGCCGAGCATACTGTAGTCACCGTCACCGGAGGAGAGGCCGCCCTGACGACCGAATGTTAAACGGCCCCAATGTCCCTGCAGACCGAGGAAAGCCTGATTATTAAAGCCGCCTGATGAGGAAGTGGAGTGGTTAGTCGCGATGGACTCGCCGTTGTTCAGTCTGAAGGCCTGCTGCAATGTAAAGATGACCGCATTGCCGTTGCCGATATCTTCGACACCTTTGATACCCCAGCTGGTCCAATACCAGTTGCCGCTTGTCAGTTCAACTGTTGCGGACTTACCTTTTGTCTTGTGCAGTTTGATACCGGCGTCCAATTCACCGAAGAGTGTGATGGAAGAAGTTGTCGCATCCATCGGGATATTTGCGATCGCGGAGCTTGCGTGGCTCACGTTAATGGAGTGGCCGGAGTGGCCGCGTCCGAAAGCAACGCCTCTTGCGTGTCTCTGAGGACCCGAGCGGAAGCGAACGCCTTTAGTTGCTGTGGAACTGTCTTGGGCCGCCGCAGCTTCGGTGGCGCCGGAAGTTGTATCTGTTTCAGCAGCAGATACGTAAAAAGCCGGGACTAAAGCAGCTGAAATCGTCAGCGCTAATAATGTCTTTTTTGTCATATCAACACCTGCACTTAAAACTACTGGGTTAAAAATCGTTGGAACTTTTATTCCATGGGGACAGTGTGGGAAGCGACATCTTTTGTAAGTACTAACCCGACCCTAATTTAGGTTGTAAAAATTAGTTTCCTTATTAAATATTTAATCAAGATTTAACTAATTAATACGCGTATATTCCCTGAGGGTGAAGTATTTTACGTAAGAAATACTTAAGAATTTAATCAAGTTTAAGAAAACTCTGAATGGGGAAAAAATTCTTGGAAATGTTGCTTTTTTGCAACGGATTTGCTTTTATGCAGATAAATTTTTTACAGGAAGCAAAATTTTAGGCTTCGGTCGCCTTGGTTTAGCCGCGGGCAGAAACAATTGCCATTAGAGAAAGCCTTTGGCTTCTTAGCCCGTTTTTAGCTCTTTAGTGTACGCAGTCTGAGAGGGAGGAGAGGGCGAATATTGGGTTAAAAGAAGTATTTTCTCGGAGGTGCTGTTTTGGTTATCGACAGAAGCGGTTTTGGAGAGGATTTTAAGGTTTAGATGGAGGAGAATTTTTGACGTTTCGTTGTTTATTCCTAAATTCTTGTCGGGCATTCTCTGATTTCCGCGGAATCTTCCTGAAGTCGCACAATATATTTTCAAATTCGGGCCCGATATTTCACCAGTGCTGTTTCTGCAGTGGTGCCGGTGTCGTCAATTTTTGTCTTTGTAATTTTGAGAATAGGTTTGTCGCCGGCTGTTTTAATTGTGTTTGCAGTGTCGTATTAAATTGCAGTTCGGGATGGCGAAGAGTAGCTGAGTTTGGAAGGAATGTGAAATCGTGAGATAGGTGAGAATGAAGAGCAGTGGAGGGAGTTGTTTAAAGAGATTTACCGTGAGCCAAGATTTTCAGGTTCGACGCACGATATTAATAAAAAATCTGAATAATATCTGCGAAAATTTCTGATAATTGCATGAATTTATTAG
>NZ_CALPCV010000039.1:0-16877 GCF_943193095.1 Parasutterella muris
TCCCTGGGCTAAGGTCTCCCTTCAAAAGGAAACCCTTATCGTGGTCTTCTATTTAATTTCTGATGCGTCCGACCTGTTATAAAGTAAATGATCAAATACTGATCAAAACATTTCGGATAAAATCCCGATTCCTCCCTTTGTAAAGTACACCTAACGTCGTAGGTAGTATTGCTTAACTAATAAATTAATTACTGATAAATCAACTGGATATATTCATTGCGACGCGATAACCACTTGCTTATAGAACTATTTTTCGTATGAGAGGGGAATCCTAAAATGATTTCACTATCTTTTGATAGGTCTTAAACAAGGAGAAATTAATGGAGAATACTTCTCGCCGCTCTTTCATCAAAGGTTCGATGGCCGGCGCTGTCGCCGTCGCATCCGGTTCTTTCGCATCCGCTGCCGTCGCTCAGCAGCCAAAGACATGGGATGAAACAGTTGATGTGATCGTGATCGGATCCGGTTTTGCCGGACTAGCTGCCGCTATCGAGGCTAAGAAAGCCGGGGCCAACGTTGTCGTTTTGGAAAAAATGCCTACGGCCGGCGGTAACTCAATCATTAACGGCGGCATCCTGACTGCGACAGGCTGCCCGCAGCAGAAAATGCACAAAATCCAGGACTCTAAAGAACTTCTGGAAAAAGATATTCTCGTCGCCGGCAACTATATGAACGATCCGAAGAAAGTTCGTCAGATGGTTGATCGTGTGTTATCCAACTATGAGTGGACAGTTAATGAACTCGGAGTCGAGTATCTGCCGGACGCGATTGGCCAGGAGGGCGGCCATTCCGTTCCGCGCTATGTGACGACTAAGATCGGCTCCGGCGCCGGTATCGTCAATAAAGAACTCGAAAAGTGCAAAGAATTTGGTATCCCCGTCCGCACAAGAACTTATGTGGACCGCATCATTCGTACGCCTGAGGGGGTTCAGGGCGTCGAAGTGTTCGAGGGCTACCGCTTCCCGAAAGCGGGCAGCGGAAAACCGAAGTCAATTAAGGCCAATAAGGGCGTTGTCCTTTGCTACGGCGGCTTCTCCGCGGACGTTCCCTACAGAACAATCCAGGATCCGAAACTGAACGCGACACTCGATACAACAAATCAGCCGGGTGCTACGTCAGAGCTTTGGAGAGAAACCTCCAATATCGGATGTATGCAGGCTCAAAACGATTGGATCCAGTGCGGACCGTGGGGCAATCCTCACGAGAAGGGCATGGGAATCGGCTGGCAGTTTAACCAGACTGCCGCTGCCGAGTACGGTCTTTGGACCAACAGCGCCGGCAAGCGCTTTGTTAATGAACTGGCTAACCGTAAAGTTCGCGCAGACGCGATTATGGTTGAACAGGCAAACGGCCGTAAATGCTTCGCTATTGCCGACGCGAACGGCATCAAACCGTTTGTAGCCCAGCGACCCGGCATGCTCGATAAGCAGATCGAGCGCAAACTCGTCATGAAGTACGACACGATTGATGACATGGCGAAGGCTCAGGGCATTGATCCTGAACAGCTGAAGAAGACCATTGCTGAGTTCAACGGCTACGTGAAGTCCAAGAACGATCCGGTTCTGGGCCGCTACATCAATAATGAACAGCTTCCGGTTGAAACTGCGCCTTTCTACATTGGCGAACTTCAGCCTAAGGTTCATCACTCTATGGGCGGTCTTATCACTGACGATCAGTGCCGAGTCCTGGATGTTAAAACCGACAAGCCCATCAAAGGTTTGTACGCGGCGGGCGAAGCGACCGGACATGTCCACGGCGCGGTTCGTCTCGGCTCTGTGGCCATTCTCGACTGCCTCGTATTCGGTCGTATGGCCGGTGAAAACTGCGCTAAATCATAAGAAGTCATCACTCTTAACGAATTAAGTCGCAGAATCGGCCGCGGGATTGCCCTGCGGCCGATTGTCTAAGGAGATACTATGAAAAAAATAATGCTGCTAAGCTGCTTCTTGGCTGTGTGTTTCACCGGTTTCGCTCAGGCAGCCGAGCAAGGAAAGTTCGGTGCGGACCGCCATGTCGCCAAGGGCGTCCCCTGCGCGGCATGTCACGGAGAGAAAAATGAAATCTCCGCGCCGGACATTAACCAGTGCACTAAGTGCCATAATCCGGATGAGCTCGTAGAGAAAACGAAGAACGTGAAACCTCAGAATCCGCATACGTCGCCCCATTACTCAAACCAGCTCGAATGCACACTGTGCCATGTGCAGCACGCAGAACCTGAAAATTATTGTGCCCAGTGCCATAATTTTGATTTCAAGGTTAAATAAGCGAAATTATCCCCGCTTAGGATAATGAAACATGACGCTGAGCCATCCCACCCGCAGAGAGTTTTTTACCTATGTCGGAGCAGTTTCAGCCGCTCCGGTGTTTCGTGCGCAGGCAAAAGATGCTCACCGGTGGGACGCGTCCTTTGACGTGGTTATTGTCGGCTCGGGCGCTGCCGGCCTCTCCGCGGCACTTTCTGCTCATGAGGCTGGATGCCGCAGCATTCTCATTCTGGAAAAAATGTCTTTTGCGGGAGGCGCCTCCAGAATCTCCTGCGGCTACTTCAACGCGGTGGATCCGCAGCGGCAGCGGGCAATGCATATCGAAGACTCGCTGGAGCTTTTTGAAGCTCAGACCATTAAAAGCTCGCACGGAAAGGGCAGCAAGGAGCTGATTCACATACTGTGCTCTCAGGCGCTTGACTGTCTGCACTGGCTGGAAGGTTACGGAGTTCGCTATGCGGATAATTGCTCGCAAATCTACGGCGGCATGTTCCCGCGGGGACATATCCCGTTGGTTCAAAACCCGAATGAAAGCTATATAGATATTCTGGTCGAGCGATGCCTCGAGCGCGGCATCGAAATTCAATACTCTCAGTCCGCGGACGAAATCATTGCGGAAAACAATTGTGTGCTTGGCGTTAAGACCTCGAACACATCCGGTCCGAGTGGCAAGAAAGCTAAAACTCGATTTATCCGCGCACGCAAAGCCCTCATTCTCGCTTCCGGCGGATTTGCCGCAAATGCTGCGCTGTGCGAGGCGCACGACGTCAGACTGCGCGGACTTGAAACGACCAATCCTCCAAGTTCCACCGGAGAGGTCATGCTGGAAGCCATCGCGATCGGAGCCTATGCCGCAGGCTGCGATTACATCGAATGTATGCCGTCTCCCGTACGCTTCTCTCGTTTTGCGGTTTTTACCGAAAGAATGCTTTTTGTGGACGCAAAAGGCAGACGCTTTGTGAGAGAAGATGAGTTCAGAGACGTTATCCGCGATAAAGTCCTTTCGCTTCCCGATAAGCGCGCTTATGTGATTGTCGATAACGACGGCTATATGCAGTGTCCGCTCGCATTTCGCGAGAACGCCGAAGAAGAGCTTAAAAAGCAGAGGGTCTTCAGAGGCAGCACGATCGCGGAATTGGCAGAAAAACTCAGAATCCCGGCCGCTGTTTTTGTGAAGACCATTAAGGATTACAACGAATCGGTTTCGAGCGGAAACGACCGGCAGTTCGGACGCGGCAGAGAGAGTATGCTACGCCATTACACAGGAGCCGTTCTGGGCGGCTTCGTGCGATATGGCAATTCATCACACAATGGGCGGCCTGCTGATTGATCGGTATTGCCGTGTGATGAATTGGGAAGGAGCTCCGATTAAAGGTCTTTTTGCCTGCGGAGAAGTCGTCGGCGGAATCCACGGAGCAAATCGAATTGGAGGCAACGCGATTACGGAAGCGCATGTTTTTGGAAGAATTGCCGGAAGAAGTGCAGTGAGCGGAGTATCGGGCGATGTCTGAACATGCTTATTACGATATAGCGGTAGTAGGCGCAGGTCTTGCAGGTGTTTGTGCGGCGATCTCTGCAGCAGCCTTCCCAAAAACACGCGTTCTTCTTCTGGAATCCGCCTCAAAGCCGCTTCCTTACACAAAGACACTTCCCTTCTATGACGGGGCGATTAACGCGGTTGATCCGGCAGCTCAGGGCCGACAGGGTATATTCGATTCCCCTGAACTGTTTATGCAGCAGACACTGGAAAGGTCTGGTTATCGCGCCTCGCCAGAACTTGTTCGTGAACTCTGTTACCGCTCTTACGATGCGAAGATTTGGCTTCGCAATCTTGGCGCGGAATTTATGCTCAAGACTGTACAGCTCCCGGGATCGGGATTTCCGCGCGGGGCTTACTTTAGAGATTTATCTCAATTCAGAGAGTGTTTATTAAAAGCGCTTTTAGCGGGCGGCGTCGACTGCGTATGTTCCGCTTCAGTCAAACAAATGGAACAGAAGGACGAAGGCTGGAAGTTAACGTACGCTGAGAGTTCGGGTGCAATAAGAGAAGTTCGCACATTGTCCGTGATTGCATGCAGCGGCGGTTTTGTTTCCGATGATCGGATCTGCTCCTTTCATGATCCGAGAAATAAAGGACTGCGGAGTATTGATCCGACGCACGGCCGCAGCGCGGATTTTCTGAAAGCGCTTGTCAGAAACGGAGCGGGCTGCGTAGGAATGGATTTTCTGGATTATCTGACGGTGCTCAATGACTCCGTGCCGACACAGCTTCGTCTTCCGACGCAGGCATCCGTCCTTGTGAGCAGGGACGGCCGACTCCTGGCTACCGGTCTTGACTCCGTTGAGCGAACTGAGGCGCTGCTGTCATCTCCGGATCATACGGCCTACGCGCTTTTTCCCTCAAGTATGACGGAGAATCTTCCGAAAGCTCAGGCACAGGCGATCTGGCGAGTGTTTTCTATCGGTGAAGCGGTCTGCGTGCACAGAGGCGAAAGCGTTCAGGAGGGAAGTTTCAGTTTTGTGTCCGAGCAGTTCTGGCGGACACTGACTGCGGACCTTAGTGCATATGCCGATCGAGCAACGCGCATGAACGAGCGGCAAACGCCCGCTTTATCCCAATGGATCGGCAGCGAGAAGCTGATGCTTGTCAAAGTGACGTTGGTGAAGCAGAGGACTCTTGGCGGCGTGCGTATAGATCCGCATGCGCAGATTCTGAACGCGCTGGGTTCGCCCATTAAGGGGCTTTTCGCGGCCGGAGAAGCAGTCGGGGGAGTCCACGGCAAATCCTGCCTGCCGGGCAACTCGGAGCTTGCGGCGGTTGTTTTTGGAAGGACTGCGGCAGAGAGCGCTTCTCACTACCTCTTATCGCTCAAGAAGCTTAAAGATTTCTAGCGGAGTCTTGACCTCGAGCTTTCGGTAAATTGAGGTGCGATGCACTTTGACCGTTGTCTCTGCGATTCCAAGGTTGACTGCGATTTGCTTATTGCTGAGCCCTTCAGCGACGAGGCGCGCGACGTCGAGCTCTCGTACGGTTAAGAGGCTGACGAGTTCATGCGCTTTTTTGGAGTGCTCAATACTGGAGCGGCGTTTCCAATCGTTGCTGACAGCGGTTTCCACGCTTTCTAAGAGTCGTTCGTCATTAATCGGTTTCGTCAGAAAATCCAAAGCGCCTCTGCGCAGCGCCATCACGGCTGTCCCGACCTCGGCGAACGCTGTAATAAAAATGATCGGCAGCGCGTATTCCGCCTCGATCAGCCGATTCTGGAGCATTAAACCTGAGGTCCCAGGCATACGGATGTCCAGAATGAGGCAGCCGGGAATCATGGCATTGTCTTTTTCAAGAAATTCGTCCGCGTTCGCATAAACTTGCGTTTTCCAGCCTTCTGCCTCGAGAAGGAATTTCAGTGAATTTCTCACATCCTCATCGTCGTCCACGATTCTGACAACTGACATTGGATTTGCGCTCATAGTTTTTTATTCCTTCTCATTAGGATTGTTCTGACTTAACGGCCAAGTCACGATGACGCGAACACCGCACGGAGAATTTCTAAGGAATTGGATTTTTCCGCGTGCCGATTCGACGATTCTCTGAACAATGACAAGGCCGAGTCCAAGACCGTTGGCTTTTCTTGACTGAAGCGGTACACCGATAGAGGCGAGTTCTTCGTCCGTTAGAAGAGGTCCGTTGTCGCTGATTTCGATTAACGCGTTAGAGCCGCTTGAGCGGACGATCAGCTTCACCTGCGGTTCTGAGTTTTCCTCTCCCGCTTCCATTGCGTTTTTTAAAAGGTTGTTTAAAAGCAGTTCAGCTTCTAAAGGATTGCCGACAATACGTACGTTCGGCTCAATTTTGTGCTGCACATCAAGATTAAAAAGAATTTTGAAGTTTTGTACAGCCAGCAGGCTGAGCTGCGACAAGTCCAAGACGGTCTTCGTTTTCTCTTTATCCTTAGTGTAGGAGCGAACATGGTCGATGATTTTTGCAGCCTTGTCGCACTGATCATCAATTTTGTCGATGACGGAGCCCATTGTCGGTCTGTCAGGAACGATGTCCTTTGCGAGCATTCGAGTGATTGCACGGGCATAGTTATGAATCACTGCAAGCGGCTACTTAAGCTCGTGGGCGAGCATTGAAGAAATCTCGCCGACCATGCCGATACGTTCCATATAGGCCAAACGTTTGATGTACGCGTTGACTTCTTCTTTCATGGCTTCTCTTTCTTTTAGGGCGAGCGTCAGCTGCGCGGTTCTTCGCTTAACCAGAACCTCTGTTCTGAGCGAATGGATAATTAGCGCAAGGACAGCCAGCAGGGCGAAACAGAGGTACATCCAGTATTCTTTAAGCAGCGTCAGCAGAGACTGGTCGGGACGCTTTAAGTAGTCCGCGTCACGAATCACGGACAAAAGCTCATGAACGAATTCGAACGTTGTCGGAAGGCTCCATTCGTAGCCGTCTGCGCTAGGCATTCCAAGCAGCGAAGCCGTTAACCGGGCGGCGGTTTCTGAATCTGAGGACGGGAAGGCCGCGAAAGTGAGACCCGGATACAAAGAAGAGGAACTTGCCAAATTTGGATTGGAAGAGGTTTCTCCTACGACTTTTAGAAGTTTTGCGGCAGATGCATCCGAACTCTTGAGCTTTTCGAGTGCGCCCGCAGGCAGCAGCAGAGCGGAGATTTGACTGCTTAGAAGAAGATCAAGCAGCTGTGTTTCTGACTGAGAGAAGAGCTCGATAGAGATATTTTTGCCTCTGTCGGCGTCTGAATCGAGCTGCAGGAGTTCTCTTTTAAACGCCTTAACAAAAAATGCCCGGCTTTCGTCTTTTGAGACAGCGACGCGGGTGAGATCAGAAAGCTCTCTGATGTTTTTGTTGTCTGCGCTAATGAGCACGGCTGCACCGGAGACTTTTTTGCTTTCATCGGAAATCAGGCGCTGGCTGCACAGTGCATGTGCGCCGAAATGGATTTCCATTGCCGCGTAAGCGTCAGGTCCGAGCAGAGCGAAGTCGATTTTGCGCTCCTGCGCAAGCTTTGTTATTTGATCCAGCGGGAGTTTTTTGAAGATGATGCTTCGATCGTAGTTGCTGTCCGAAAGAAAACGTATTGTCTCTTTGGCAAATGAGCGTTCCAATGCTGTTTGGTTGCTGTTCTGCACAGCCACAACAATGGCGGCTTCATCGGCGGCCGCGGCAGCCTGTAGCACAAAAACAGCTTGTGAAGCAATTATGAGTGGTAGGCCCAGACGCCTGATCGAAGCTAAGAGAGTCACTTGTGTCACCTGAGTTTATAGAATATTGGCTTTTCCAGGTGCGAGCAATCCCGTGTCTAAGCTTTAGGTTGTAGCTAAAAAGCGCTATGTTGATTGAGATAAAAAGCGATTCGTATTGGTACACAGGCCTTCTGTGGAAGCATTAAGTATTTTTATTCTGTCTCCGGATTTAAAAGACCGACCGTTTGGTTAGAAAACGGAAAGAGCAAAAACTCTGACTTTTCCGGTTTAGTGAATTCTTCGGTTGGTGAGGAAACCATACGGCAGCGCTTGATAGGCTTCGAGCTATTAGGAAGGGGCTCGGGTCAAGTTGTCATCGTCTTTGTATTGGCTAGAGGATGCACAAACGATTATGAAGAATACGGGTATCGCTGCAGTGATTATCTTATCTAAGGATGCGTAAAGGCCTATATCGCCATGGGCTAATGTGAAAATTAAGAGACAGGCGTCTGCTTCAGCTGAACTTGGATTTTTTCTGCTTGAAGAAGTGTCGTGACTCGAGAGCTTCTTCTGATGAACAGCTGGGATACCATCCAAGATACCATCTAGGATACCAAAAGTTTTTGGCTTGTCTCGTATAGCCTTGGATAGCTACAGCGGCTAACGCCCCGTATTTATTGAAGATAAAGAAAAACCCCGTAAAGCTGCGGGGTCTCTCAGAATTCGTTTTGGTGCCCAGGGCGAGACTCGAACTCGCACGCTTTTAAGGGCGGAGGATTTTGAATCCTCTGTGTCTACCATTTCACCACCTAGGCATCCCATGGTGCCGGCAAGAGGAGTCGAACCTCCGACCTTCGCATTACGAATGCGCTGCTCTACCAACTGAGCTATGCCGGCAACAGGAAAAACGTATTATATAGAGATTTAAAAATTAGGCAAATAGTGGTTTGCCTGGCCCTGCGGCAGATGATTCGGCGGTTTTCGCCGGATCTAACCGAGCGTTTTTAAGTTTCATATCCCGGCTCCATGTGAACAAATATGGCTCTTCCTTCAGAGCGGGTCTCGGAGAGTGGAAAAATATTCAGCGCGGCAAAAGATTGTGAACAGAGATTTTTTCATACAATCGAAAAGATCATTGTGTTATCTTTAGATTTCACATTAAAAAGAATGTATGAACCACGCTGACGTATTCTTTCAACGGTATCTTCCCGATGAGCAGGCGACCAATGAACTTGGAGCCGAGCTTGCCGCTGTTCTCTTAGAAAATAAAGATGAAATTCTCTCTTCCGGATTGAATATTCGTCTCTGCGGCGACTTGGGCGCCGGCAAAACAACTCTGACACGCGCGCTTTTGAGAGCGCTCGGTTTTGAGGGCAGAGTCAAAAGCCCGACGTTTACGCTGCTTGAGCCGTACTCCATTGACGGCTTCACGCTCAACCATTTCGATTTTTACCGCTTTGAAGGCCCGGAAGAATTTGAGGATGCGGGGTTTAGAGAAAACTTCAGCCCGGGAAGAGTATGCGTCACGGAGTGGACTCAGAAAGCCGAGCCGCTCGTTCCCGGCGCAGATCTGATGATCTCGCTTTTACCCAAAGACGACGGAAGAGAAGTTCAGGTGAGCGCATTGACCGATCACGGCGTGCGGATTGTTAGAGGTCTGGAAAGATAATGAGCTGCTTTACCCGCCGCGATCTAATTTACGGCTCTCTCTGCTCGGCATTTCTTACGTATGTGCCGGCCGTGTCGGCTAAAACGCCTCAGATCATCGACGTTCGTACTTGGCCTGCGGATGAATACACCCGCGTGACGATTGAGAGCGACGCGCCCCTAAAACTGAATTACTTCATGCTCCGCGTGGCTGATCCGATCCGCCTGGTTGTGGATATGGACGGACTCAGACTCACGGACAAATTAAAAAACATTATTCAGAAGGTTAAGCCGAACGATCCGTATATTCAGAGGATTCGCTGCGGTCAGTACAAACCGACGGTCGTTCGCATCACGATCGATTTCAAACAGGACGTCTCACCTCAGATTTTTAGTCTGAAGCCCGCGGGCACCTATAAATACCGCACGGTTTTTGACGTCTATCCGGTCCAGGAGAAGGATCCGATCCTTGCGATCCTCAAGAAGGAAGAAGAGGAACCCGACGCGGTCCAGAAACTCGTCGCGCAGGTCGCCGAGGGTCAGAAGCGAATGGAAGAAAACCGTGAGGAAGCCGATGCGGATCAGCTCGAGCAGATCCTCGCGGGTATTGAAAGCGGAACTCTGGTGCCGGTAAAACCGGAAGTGCAGCCCTCAGCGGGTAAAACACCCAAGCCGTCTTCTCAGACGAGTAAACCGCCCGTTATCGCCTCGACAAAGAAAAAGCCTCAGAAAACGGAAACAAAAACAACTTCCAAGAGACGCACCCGAGCGCTGGTCATCATGATTGATCCGGGCCACGGCGGAGAAGACCCCGGTGCGATCGGTAAACGCTACCGCACTCGAGAAAAGGATGTCGTTCTTTCCGTCGCCAAAATTCTCAGAGCGGAACTCAATCGCCTTGAAGGCTTCAGAGCGCTTCTGACGCGCGACGGAGATTATTTCGTTCCCCTTCAGCGAAGAGTGCAGAAAGCGCGTGCGGCCAAGGCGGACTTTTTTGTTTCGATCCATGCGGACGCATGGGTTAAGCCGGCAGCCAAAGGATCCTCTCTTTTTGTGCTGAACACTAAAGGACGCGTCTCGAGCTCAAACAAGTGGCTTGCCCGCAACCAGAACAACGCCGACTTAATCGGCGGCGCGAACATTAGTACAAAAGACAAACAGATCGCCCGAATCCTGATGGATATGTCGTTTACGGCTCAGGTGAGCGACAGTACGATTTACGGTGCCTATATTCTTAATGAACTGAGCCGCATTAATCAGCTGCATAAGTCTAAAGTCGAGCAGGCGAACTTCGCCGTTCTGAAGGCGCCGGATATTCCTTCCGTGCTGGTGGAAACAGCCTTCCTCTCTAATCCGGAGGAAGAGCGCAAGCTTCGGACTCAGGCCTTCCAGCGCAAATTAGCCTGCGCGATCGGCAACGGCATCCTTAAGGGTTTCGGCCGCAAGGCGGTTTTAGCATAGGCGTTTCACGAAACAAACGCTTCGCAGAAGTTGTCTGAATAGCTTTTGACGGCGTCTTGCCGTGCGGTGCAAAGCTTGGAATCGGACTGAACGGCGGCGGGCGGAAGATTAAAGATTAAGAAAAAGTATTGCAAAATTTATCGCAATATTTGTTCTTAATAATCAAGTGATAGAATCCTTAGTCCAATTATTTAATATGACGCTCCGACTATAGAGCGTTTACAAAGGACTGTTTAGATAAATGTCACTGAATGACCCCCATTGGGGCCGTAAAGGCTCGGAAGAAAACCCTTCCAACGACAAAGATGAGGCAAAGAATCCTCAGACTGATCGTCAGCAAGAAGTCCAACCCGGAAAAGATGAATTCAGGCAGCCTGAGCAGAAAAGACCTCAGGCTTCCGATCAGGAAGTTGATTTGGAAGAGCTCTGGAAGCAGTTCAACGACCGTATGAATTCTTTATTTGGCAATAAACAACAGAAAAATCAGCCGCGATCCGACGCTGAGGCGAACATGAATCGTCCTCAGACCGAGGATCGGCAGGACGATTATGACTTTGACGAACCTCCGCTTCGCAAGGACCACGACTTTAAGCAGCCCGCGAGCGGCGGCGGAAATACGGGCGGCGGCGGATTCCGTCCGCCTCAGTTCGAGGCCGGACGTAATTTCTCCGCAGGCTTTGTCGCGGCAGCCGCTGCGATTGCGGTGTGCGCTTGGCTTGCTTCGGGCTTTTATATCGTTCCCGAAGGCCAGAAGGGCGTGGTGACGACCTTCGGCCGCTATACCGAAAGCATGAACGCGGGTTTCCGCTGGCATCTGCCTTATCCGATCCAGGATGTTCAGCTCGTTGACGTGAGCTCCGTTCGTAAAGCTGAAATCGGTATGAGAGGTTCCTCTCAGCGCCTTAAAGAAGCGCTGATGCTGACGGATGATGAGAACATCGTGGATGTGATGTTCAACGTTCAGTACCGTATAAAGGAAGGTCCCGGCGCGGCAGAATTCCTCTTCAAGACCCGAGATCCGATGGGCGCGGTTATTCAGACAGCGGAATCGGCTATGCGCGAAGTGGTCGGCAGAAAGAAGATGGACAGCGTCTTATTTGAATCCAAACAGGAGATCGCCGAAGAAGTGAAGCGCCTCATGCAGGAAATGCTTGATCGTTATCACAGCGGTATTCAGATTCTCTCCGTGGCGATTCAGAACGCTCAGCCGCCGGAACAGGTTCAGGCCGCCTTTAACGACGCTGTTAAAGCCGGTCAGGACAGAGAGAGACAGATTAACGAGGGCGAAGCCTATGCCAACGATGTTGTGCCGAAAGCCAAGGGTATGGCAGAACGCCTGAGACAGGAAGCGGAAGCCTACAAGTCCCGTGTGGTCTCTCAGGCCGAAGGTGACTCCTCTCGCTTCGCACAGGTTTACGCTCAGTATGAAAAAGCTCCGAAGGTAACCCGTGACCGTATGTATGTAGACGCTATGCAGCAGATCTACAACAACACCTCCAAGGTCATGGTTGATTCCAAGTCCTCCGGCAATCTGCTTTATCTGCCGCTTGATCAGCTGATGAAGCGCAGCGAAAGCTCGACTCGTCCCTCTGCCGATACTGCGGCAGCCGACACCGCAGCGCAGGCCGCTGCGCCTGCAAAGAGCGCTGAGGGGCAGACTCAGGATAATTCATACACTTCCCGTCCTTTATCCCGGACGCTGAGATAAGGATTGAGAGATGAAAAAAATAATCGTACTTGCCATTTTTGTTTTTCTTGCCGCCTTGTTCGGTCGCACCTGCCTGTACACCGTCAATGAGCGCGAATACGCGCTGGTGTTCATGCTCGGCGAGTTAAGAGACATCGTGGACAAACCCGGACTTCATGTGAAGCTTCCGGCTCCGCTTCAGAATGTGGTTTATTTGGATAAGCGCATCCTGACGATTGATACGCCGGTTGCGGATTTGGTCCAGACAAGCGAAAAGAAGAACCTGATGATCGACAGTTACGTCAGATGGCGTATTTCCGATCCGCGCCGCTACTGGGTTTCTTTCCAGGGCAGCGAAAGAGCGGCCGAAGACCGTATGTCTTCGCTGCTTCGCGACGTGCTGAACCAGGCGGTGAACAGAAGAACCGTCAACGACATCACTTCGCGCGACAGAGCTCAGGCGATGGCTGAAATTTCCGAAGCGCTTCAGAAGCGCGTAACGGATCTCGGCATTGAAGTGGTCGACGTTCGTCTCAAACGCGTGGACTTTACTCCGGAGATTTCCGAGTCGGTTTACCGCCGTATGGAAGCTGAGCGTAAGCGTGTCGCAAGCGAAGAGCGCTCCAAGGGTGCTGCTGAAGCAGAAAAGATTAAAGCGGACGCGGATCGTCAGAGAACCGTCATTCTGTCCGAAGCGTATCGTGACGCTCAGGACATTAAGGGCGCGGGCGACGCCAAAGCCAACGAGATTTATGCTCAGGTCTTCGGCAAGGATCCAGAATTCGCGAAGTTCTATCGTTCTTTAGAGGCGTACCGTCAGTCCTTTAACAAGCCCTCTGATATGCTGGTTGTTGACCCGAGCAGCGAGTTCTTCCAGTATCTGAAAAACTCAAAGGCCGGCGCTCAAAACTAAACATCGCTAGGTAAGAAAATGGAAACCCTTCTCTGTGCAATAGGCTTTGTCCTTGTACTGGAAGGGTTTTTACCTTTTATCGCCCCTGACTTCTGGAAGAGGGCCGTGCGCGAATCGACCAGAATTCCTAGCGAGAAGATCCGAATCATAGGCTTTGGGAGTGTAGTCTTAGGGTTGGTTGTTGTTTGGTCGACAATGTTAGTTTTTTAGAAGGGTTGAATTATGTCAGTATGGCTTCTTCCCGAGAACATCGCGGACATGCTTCCGCGGGAGGCTCGAGTTATTGAAGCAATGAGGAGCTCGTTTCTGAGCCTTGTCACTTCACACGGATTTGAAATTGTCCGTCCGCCGCTTGTGGAATATGTAGATTCTCTTTTGACAGGGACCGGAGGCGATCTGGACTTACGTACCTTCAAAATTGTCGATCAGGTTTCCGGCAGAACGATGGGCATTCGCGCGGACATGACGCCGCAGGTCGCTCGTATCGACGCACACATTCTCAACCGCGAAGGCGTCTCGCGACTGTGCTATGTCGGAAGCGTGCTGCATGCAAGACCGCTGCATCCGATGGCTTCACGCCAGCCGTATGTCGCGGGCGTCGAGCTTTTCGGTTCCACGAGCGCTTACAGTGACAAAGAAGTGATTTGCCTCGGTCTTGAGGCGCTCAGGACATTTAATATTCAGAACATTATGCTGGATCTCGGCCACACCGGTGTCGTTAAGGCGATTCTGGACAAGGATCCGGCTTCCGGCTCGGTGCAGGATCAGATTCTTTTTGCGCTCAGCCACAAAGACAGAACCTCGATCGAAGAGTTCAGAGGAGTACTGCAGGATCGAACGGTTGACGCGCTGTTAAAACTTGCCGTCATGTTTGGAGATGAATCGGTTCTGGATAAGATTGCCGAAGAATTCTCCGACTATCCTGAAATTCTTCCTATTTTGGATCACGTACGCTGGCTCGGCAGAATGAGCGGAGCCGACGGCGTGAGCTATGACTTTGCCGACGTTCACGGCTATCAGTATCTGACCGGTGTGACTTACAGCGTCAATATTCCGGGCCGCTATCAGGCGGTGCTGAGAGGCGGACGCTATGACGACATCGGCGCAAGATTCGGCCGACGCAGACCCGCGGTCGGCTTCACGCTTTATTTAAGAGAAATTGTCGCGGTGATGGACACCCGCAGACCGTATGCCGTATTAGCCCCGATTAACGATGAAGACCCTTTGCTCAACGCAAAAATTAAAGAACTTAGAAGCAAGGGATTAATTGTGGTCCAGTCCCTTCCGGAAGACAGTATTGAATCTCTGGAAGAAGCTTATCGACTGGATGAAGAATTGTTATTTATTGATGGAACTTGGACGGTGACGGAGCGATCTGTCGGTCGTCGAATTTAAAAGAGGACTATATGAGTAAGAACGTAGTTGTAGTGGGCGCCCAATGGGGCGACGAAGGCAAAGGCAAGGTTGTTGACTGGCTGACCGAGAAAGTGCAGGGCGTGGTTCGTTTTAACGGCGGACACAATGCTGGCCATACTCTGGTTATCAACGGCAACAAGACTGTGCTTCGTCTGATCCCGTCCGGAGTGATGCATGCGCACGTCAAGTGCTACATCGGCAACGGAGCCGTTGTCAGCCCGGAAGCTCTTCTGAAAGAAATTGACGATTTGAAATCGCACGGCGTTGACGCTGAAAATAGAGTTTTTGTTTCCGGTCAGTGCCCTCTGGTTCTTCCGTACCATATCGCTCTTGACCATGCGCGCGAAGCCGCACTTGGCGATAAGAAGATCGGTACGACAGGCCGCGGCATTGGTCCTGCCTATGAAGACAAGATTGCAAGACGCGCGCTGCATGTGAAAGATCTTTGCGATCCGGAAGGCTTTGCCGCCAAGGTTCGCGCTAACAGCAAACTGATCAACTTCCTCCTTGTTAACTTCTACAAGGCTGAAGCTGTTGACGTTGAGAAGATGATTAACGAGACGCTTGCCATGGCGCCGAGAATCACTTCCAAGATCTGCGACGTTTCTCACACACTCAATAAGCTGATGGCCGACGGCGAACAGTTCCTCTTTGAAGGCGCCCAGGGCACCATGCTTGACATTGACCACGGCACCTATCCGTTTGTCACATCGAGCAACACGGTTGCGGGTTTTGCTAGCCCCGGCGCCGGCATCGGTCCTCAGAAACTGAACTACATTCTCGGCATTACGAAGGCCTACTGCACCCGTGTCGGTTCCGGTCCTTTCCCGACAGAGCTGTTTGATGAAGTCGGCGCAGAGATCGCTAAACGCGGCAATGAATTCGGTGCTGTTACCGGCCGTCCGCGCCGCTGCGGCTGGTTTGACGGCGCAGCGCTGAGAAGATCCGTTGAGTGGAACGGCCTTTCCGGTTTAGCCGTTATGAAGCTTGACGTTCTTGACGGCTTTGAGACGGTTCGTCTTGGTGTCGGATATGAATACCAGGGCAAGCGCATTGACGTAACTCCGGTCGGAGCCGAGATGCTTGCCGAATGCAAGCCGATTTATGAAGATTTCCCGGGCTGGAAGGAACCCACCTTTGGTATTACAAAGTGGGACGATCTGCCGGAGAACGCGAAGAAGTATCTGAAGCGTCTTTCCGAGGTTGCGGGCTGCCCGATCGCTCTGGTTTCCACCGGGCCGGACAGAGGTCAGACGATTCTTCTTCATGACCCGTTTGCTGAATAATTTTTTTGTTTGAGGGATATTGAATGAAAGACCTTCATGTATCTTGGGATGAGTATCACCGTTTAATTGAAACTTTAGCCTTTAATGTTTACGACAGCGGCTGGAAGTTTGATTCTCTTTTATGCCTTTCTCGCGGCGGTCTCAGACCGGGCGACATTCTGTCGCGCATTTTTGACATGCCGCTGAACATTTTGGCGACGAGCTCTTACCGAGAAGCAGCGGGTACTGTCCAGGGCACGCTCGACATTGGCAAATACATTGCCTCGAGCAGACCGGACTCTTTGAAAGGCAAGGTTCTTCTGGTTGACGATCTGGTGGATTCCGGTCTGACGTTTAAGCGCGTGACCGAGCACCTGAGAAACAACTACAAAGGCATTACGGAAGTGAGAACCGCGGTGCTTTGGTGGAAGTCCTGCTCGCAGGTTGAACCGGACTATTACGTTGAATACTTAGGCGATAATCCTTGGATTCATCAGCCGTTTGAAGTTTACGACGTGATGCGTCTCGGCCAGCTTGTTGCCAAGGTCGAAGGCCACAGAAAGCCTGAATAATAATTAGTAACATTTATCAAGAACCGTAATTTGCATATTTGAAGATGTCTATGTAGAATTACGGTTCTTGGTTGCCCGGGTGGCGAAATTGGTAGACGCACTAGCTTCAGGTGCTAGCGCCTTCACGGGCGTGCTGGTTCGAGTCCAGTCCCGGGCACCAAATAGGATTCTGAGAGACCCCGTAGCTTTACGGGGTTTTTCTTCAATAAATACGGGGATTTTACATCCGTAGCTATCCGAGACTGTACGAGACAAGCTAATTTTTTTGGTATCTCAAAAAATTAATTATGTCCAAGCAAGCAAAACTATTAACCGACAAGGAAATCAAAGTGCTTACTCTTGGTAGTCATGCAGTCGGAGGAGTAGCAGGCTGAAATATTGCAGAATCTAGAGCCTCTAGCAGAGGCTCAGCTTTTAATCTGAAGGCATCTTCTTTAGAAGTCTGTC
>NZ_CALPCV010000040.1:0-13405 GCF_943193095.1 Parasutterella muris
AAGATATAGTCTTTGCCCTTGCGTTGGCAAATAAAATCCCTTAATTCAGGGCGCTCAGCTAAAAAGTGTTCGTCCCAGCGGATTCGGCCTTCCTTCTGGCCGGATGTAACAGTACCGACCTTCTTGAAGCTAACTCGATAACTTCTCTTTTTCTCGGAATCCCACTTATTTTTATAGGTGTAAACGTAATAAGCCGAAGGGCTCTTTTTAATAATGAGCGGAGGAAGTTTTGGCGTATTCATAATTACAATCGATTATCTAATTAGGTAATCTAGTATAACACGAAAAATCCTTTTATTCCACTGAAATAAAAGGTTTTTTTTGTGATTTTTAAATTTTTAGTTCTCTAGTTCTGCAATTTTTCAGTGAGCCGTTGTCGTTTTAGGGGGCCAAAACGGACACCCGTACCGCCTTTCATCCTTTTTTTTAAAAAAAGAAATCCCCGGCGAGAATTCTTTACCGGCAGCGACTACTCTGTTTTAAACAATCGAAGAAATCACTAGGAGATTGGCTGATGCGGCCCTTCTATTCGCAAATTCCGTTCCGCGATTTGATATGATTTTCATTAAATGAGGGAGGGCAATGTATCACGTTTAAATCGCTCCCAACCTAGGGCACAAACCAAACGGAAAAGAGTTTCAGGAAAGGGCCTCAGCGTTCTCTTTTAGGCGCCGATGTTTTTGGCATGACCCTCGGCTCTACAAATGAAGGATTCTCTCTGCGGAGAATTTCGATTTTTCAGCAACGATTAACCGAAATGTAGGATAATCCATAGTTTGAGTTTGAAACACTAAAAGGCTCTGTTTAGAGTTCGAGGATCCCAATGTTCCAATCATTTAGAAACCAGAAACGATGGCTGATGCTCCTAGCTATGATTCTGATCATTCCGGCATTTGTGTTTATCGGCATTAACGGCTACAGCCGTCTGAACCCAGATGCAAACGCAATTGCCAAGGTTGACGGAAAAGGAATTCAGCCTGAAGAATTCGACGGTCAGAAACGAGAGTTTATCGAACGCGAGCGCAACCGTCAGGGCGGTCAGATTGATACCAGCCTCTTTGATACCGCTGAGGCTAACTCGGCAATCCTTCAGCAGATTGCTTCCAGACGAGCTCTGCTTGCTCAGATGTCTCATCATTACATGCAGGTAAGCGACGCTGACGCGATCAATGTGATCAAGAACGCCGACGCGTTCAAAAAGGACGGCCAGTTCTCTCCTGAACTGTACGAGAATTACCTCGCAGCCCGCGGCAAGAGTGACCAGCAGTTTGTGCAGGAGCTGCGCAGAGATCTGGTTATGGACATGCTGACCAATTCTGTTGCTCAGACCGTGTTTGTTCCTAAGAAGTCCGCAGCTATCCTCAACGATATTCTGAGAGAAGAACGCACAGTCCGTACCATTTCATTTGACCCGGCTTCCTATATGAGCCAGGTCAAGATCACAGACGAAGAAATGCAGAAGTACTACGACAGTCACAAAGATCAGTTCCATGCACTTGAGATGCTGAACATTGAATTTGTTGTGATGTCGCCGCAGACAATCAAAGTCACAGCGCAGCCTTCTGAAGATGAACTCAAGGCCTACTACGAACAGAACAAAGCTCGTTTCGGCGTTCCTGAAAGCCGCAGAGCTTCTCACATTCTGATTTCTTCGGACAGCGCTGAAAAGGACGCTGCAAAAGCGGATGCGGATGCCAAGGCTAAAGCAGAAGAAATCTATAAAGAAGCCAAAGCCGATCCCTCTAAGTTCGCCGAGCTTGCGCGCACGAACTCTTCAGACGTCGGTTCCGCTCAGAACGGCGGCGATCTGGACTACTTCGGTAAGGATCAGATGGTTCCTGAATTTGAAAAAGCCGTTTTTGAAGCTAAGAAGGGAGACATTCTTCCTCCGGTTAAAACGGAATTCGGCTATCACATCATTCACGTGACCGACGTGATTCCGGCAGCGATAAAGAGTTTTGCTGAAGTTCGTCCGGAACTCGTAACTCTTTGGCAGAATCAGCAGCGCCAGCAGCTGTTTGCGGAAAACGCCGACAACTTCACCAACATGGTTTACGAGCAGAGCGACAGCCTGGAACCGGTTGTTGAGAAATTCGGATTAAAGATCCATAAGCTGAATGATCTGACCGCAAACGGTCTTCCGCCGTCCTCAGAGGATGCGGCCTACATTACCAAACGTGTGGTTGAGGATCTTTTCTCACCGGATTCGCTTCAGGAAAAACGCAATACTCAGGCGGTTGAAGTCGCTGCCAACACTCTGGTCTCAGCCCGTGTTGTGCAGCACAGCCCCGCTCACCTGAAGACCTTTGCTGAGGTGAAGGAAGAGATCAAGAGCGAGCTTGAGCATCAGAAAGCGTCTGAGCTTGCGAAGAAGGCCGGCGAAGAAAAGCTTGCTCAGCTTCGCGCGAAGAAGGATCTCGAAGGTTTCGGCCATACACAGGTCGTTTCCCGCGTCAATCCTCAGTCTCAGTCTGAAACACTGGTGCAGGCCGAGCTGAGTGTTCCTGCGAAAGTGCTTCCTGCATTTACCGGTGTTCAGGTTCCCGACGGTTCTTACGTAATCAGCTATGTTGAATCGAGCAAGATGCCCAAGAATGACGACTCCCAGGCAGGCCAGATTCATCAGTCGGCTCTGCACGCGCAGTCCATGGCGGAGGAGCAGGCTTATTACGACGCTCTCAAGCGCTTATACAAGTTTGAAATTCTGAAGAAAGAATTCGACTACCAGCCGCAGAGAGCAATGAACTAAAACTGAATCTCAGCTAAGCACGACCGCCTCAGGATTTGAGGCGGTTTTTTCATGTGCGGAGTTTTGAAAGACGATTTTTATTTATGAGCACCAGGCTGATCGGCAGCTTCGAACCGACCGCTGCTGCCGTTTGGTATCGGCAGCAACTCGGTCCTCAAGTCGAATTTGTTTCACCCAAGGTTTTACTCACGCAAGTGAAGCAGAGTTGTTTTCTTTAGCAGCTGAGTGAACGGCGATCGCTTTTATTTCACTCTTTTGACATAAAAATAGCTTGCGTCCACTCCGAAATGAAATTCCGGATTTTCACCAACTCTAAATTCGGAGAATGAGTTGATCGTTCCGTGACCGCGTGAGTTTCCTAGGAGAATTGAATGATTTCCGGGTTCTGCATAATAGACTGTCATTTCTCTTGATTCGAGTTGAGCAACCTTCTTATTGTTGTCGTAAATGTAGAATGTTGCTCCGGAAGAGGTCAACGCTCCGTAGTCTCTCATCAGAGTGACTTTAATAGGTCTTTCTTTAGTTGGGGTTGCCTGTGCGGATGGTTGAACAAATATTGCCTTGTCAGCGGTTAGGTTAGAAGTGGTGCAGCCAATAAGGAAAGCGAACAGAGGCAATAAGATGAGAGGGTTTTTCATTTTTTACTAGTGTCGATAAGTTTATTAAATCGGGCGAGGTATTTTAATTATAGTTAAAGCCCATATTAAAGCCTTAGGCATTCAAAAGCGGAGACTATTTCAAAAACTATTTTGGCGGTGTACAGATCGGTTTTGATCATGAGGCAGCCTCTTATGATGCAGGCCGTATGCTCGTCGGAGCCGAGGTAACCTATTTGCGGCGGTACGGAGATTACGCAAACGGCGGCAGCTCTAAAAATCATTCTGCCGGCGTTACGTTGTACGGTACACACATTGGAAACAATGGAATGTATGCAGACATCACGCTGAAAGCGAGCCGAATGCACAATAAATTTACCGCTGTCTCCGATATGAACCATTACGTCTCAAAAGGATGCTTTAATACGTATGCGGTCCAAACCGGAATAGAGGCAGGAAAGAGTTTCACATTCGGCGTGGAAGAAAATTGGTTCGTGGATCCGCAGGTTCAGAACCTGTACGGCAATATTCGCCATACCTCTTTTAAAACCGATACCGGTGTGACCGCTCATGTGAAGAGCATGAACAGTCTGATCGGAAGAGCAGGCGTCGGCGCCGGTTATAAGGTAAAGCAAGGCAGTGCGTTTATTAGAGCTGACGCTCTGCGTGAATTTACCGCCGACTATAAGGCGGGTTATTCCGTGAAGAACGCGCGGAACAAAAGCAAGGTTGATTTGAAAGATACTTGGGCGAGATCTCAGCCCGCGCGACTTACCGATTTGATAAGAACGTGAGCGGATTTGCACATGTGAAGCGTTCATTCGGCGGCAAGCTTCAGCAGGAGTACCGAGTAGACGCAGGTGTTCGCTTTATTTCTAACGTTCCTCAAGAACAATCTTGACGAGATTGGCGATCTCCACCTGGGAGCGGATAGACATTTTGCGGCACAGAGAGCCGCGGTGAATTTGTACCGTTTTTTCTGTAATGCCGAGTTTTTGCCCGGCCTCCCGATTGGAGATTCCGTCAGCGAGCGTGAATGCAACTTCTTGTTCGCGTGTAGTCAGGGTGTTGAATTTCTCCAGTATTTTGCGTCTGTCCCGCACCTTGTCCGAATTTTTTCGGTTGAGCGCGCAGGCATTCTCAATCGCCAGAATCAGCCGGTCGGCGTCGACCGGCTTTTCCATGAAATCAATCGCACCGTGCTTGAGTGCGGATACACACATATCAATTGAAGCGTGTGCCGAGCAGAAAATAATCGGCAGAGGATTGCGCTCTTCATTCAGTATTTCCTGAAGTTCCAGCCCGCTGATTTCCGGCATCCTAATATCCAGCACAAGACAGCCGGGGATGCTCGGATCATCATTATCAAGAAACTCTTTGGCAGAGCCGTATGCTGAGACGAGATAACCGGCGCTGCTCAGGAGAAACTCCCATGACTTCAGCATATCCGGATCGTCATCGACAATTCGAACACGAGCGAGTGAATCAGGCATTTTTACTTTCCTTTGTTAAAGGCAGACGCAGTGTAACAATTAAAGAACCTTTATCGTCCGTATCAAAAGTTAACGATCCGCGATGAGCTTCGGCGATGCGGCTGACGATCGGAATGCCAAGGCCCATACCGTTTTTCTTAGAGGTCCAGAGCGGTTTTTTAATGTTTTCAATTGCGTCAGGCGCAAGGATCGGGCCGTTGTCCGTGGCGGCAAACACCGCTTTACCGTTTTCTATCGATAAGCAGATGCGCACCAGAGGCGAGGGCTGCTCTTCGCAGGCTTCGACAGCGTTTTTAATAATGTTGTGTACTGCCAGGTGGAGCTCAGTCTCATCTGCGTCAACGAACACTTCTTCAGGACAGGGTTCAAATGAAATTTCCGTACGTTTTGTTCGGGTTTTGAGCAGATCGGAAATTGAACGCTCAATAATCTCTTTTAAATCCGTCGGCTTTCTCTCCGAGGATTTTTTCCCGGCATAAGAACGAACCTTTTTAATGATGCTGTTCGCTCGTTCGATTTGTGCGCCGATGTTTTCAATCGACTCGTCGAGCGCCTTATCGGTCATCCTACCGCTCTTGCGCAGCAGGCGCATCCCCTGAAGATAATTGCCGATGACAGAAATCGGCTGTTTAAGTTCATGAGAAAGTGTGCTCGACATTAAACCGATGACACCCACTCGCTGCATAGCGGCAAACTGTTCTTTAATTTTGTCGGATTCTTTTTGGACTTTGATCAGCTGTCGGGTGCGTTTTTCAACGAGGCGATTGACGCTGAACCAATGGATGAAGAAAAGAATCAAAGCGCCGAGCGCGGCTAATATGTAAGGAGACTTCTCTTCGAGATGACGCATAAGCGCCGATCGTGAGAGTTTTTCGTATTGTTCCTCGTTAAGCGCCTTGAAGAGCTCGTGTCCCTGGGAAATATCTCCGCCGACGGTCCAGACGAAACCGTCGTGGGCGGGAGTGTCGAGGAGCTCTGCGAGAATTAGTCGATTTAAATAAGGATCGGCGTCATAGGAAGCCGCAAATACCGGTCCCAAATAAAGCCGCGTGCTGCTGACACAGGAAAGCGCTTTCTGATTTTTAACTGCCTGAGGTTTAATTTCTTTCATCCTGGGGTCAAAATTATGCTCTTCTATGTAACAGGCGGGAATAATGCCGAGTGCGGATTTTCCGGAGATAACCGAATCGATGACATCGTCGTAAGAACCGAGGAAAGAAACGGAATCAAAGAAATGTTTCGGGTTCTGATGCAATTCGAAGATTTCCCGCCTGAGAGCTCCGTAGGAGACGTAATCCCGTTCGGATTTTGCGGCGAGAGTCTGACCTTCGAGCTGCAGAAGCGTTTTATTTTCTTCGCTTTTGAGGGAAATGATCGTTCCGCCTTCGGATTCGGTCGGGTTCACCGCTCTCGGATGCCAAAGCACAGCCAGGCGCGAAGCGGAATTCGGACCGGAGGAGGCGGATACGCCGAGATAGAACATGCTGTCAGAGATAAAGTAATCAATCTCGTGGGATTCGATTTTTTTTCTCAATTGATTACTGGTCAGATTTTCGATTTCAACTCGATATTTTCCCTTCAGCTGCTCTTCGATATCCTTCAAAGAGTCACTGATAAAGTTTTGATACTTAGGCGTATCCGTAACCATCTGACAGCCGATGCGAATCACCGGCAGTTCGGATGCTGAACTGATTAGACAGACAGCCATGAGCGGCAGTAAGAAGAAAACCTTAGGCATTTCTTAAGCGAATTAGGATATTTATCCTAAACGATCATCAATAAAATTTATCTCATGAAAATTCATTAGCAGTAAGTTTCTCACAGGATCACTTACTTGCGCTATTCATATAAATGCGAATTTTCTAATCTGAATAAACCCCTTTATAGGACTCAGGATAGTCCGTTTTTTGGAGACCTCAGAAATGCTAAACAGACGCAGTATTTTAAAAGGCAGTTTCGCCGGTACATTTGCAGCCGGTCTGGCAGCGGTTTCAACTGTCTCGGCAGCCGAGAAGAAAGACGCTCAGCCTGCAGGCAAGAACAATGTTTATGACGTAATCGTGCTGGGCGCCGGTCCTGCCGGACTTGTCACAGCAATTGCCGCCAAACAGGCCGGTGCTAAGAAAGTTGTCGTTTTTGAAAAACGCGACCGTCCTGACGGCAACGCTATTTTTGCTTTAGGTTCTGTCTGCGGCTGGGGTTCCCGCCATCAGAAAGAGCAGGGCATTAAGGATACTGCTGAAGACTTCTACGCCATGATGATGGACGTCTCCAAGCAGATGGGCGACAAGGCTCTGAACCGCACATACACCGACAACATTCCGGCTGCTATTGACTGGCTCGAACAGGATATTGGAGTTAAGTTCGGAAAGATTCGTCCGATGCCTTATCCGCGCTTAGGCCGTACTTGCCGTGTTGACGGCGAAGGCCTCACCGGCGGTGCTCAGCTCGTTAAGAAACTGCTTGCTGCCGCTGAGAAAAACGGTGTTGAAGTTAAATTCGAGCACAAAGGTATTGAGCTTCTGCACAATGACAAGATGGAAGTGACCGGCGTCAAGATCCAGACACCGAACGGCCAGGAAGAATACTTCTCCAAAGGCGGTGTCGCGATCGCGACAGGCGGCTTCTCTGCCAATCCTGAAATGGTTGACAAATACATCGGCGGCTGGGCAACCCGTATGGTGCTTCGCGGCTCTAAGTCCACAACCGGTGAAAACATTTCTCTGACGCTTCCGCTTTATGCGAAATGCGTCAACATGGACCAGTTCCACTCCGGTCCGATCATCGGCGCCACACACGTTAACCCGGCCGACGTTCTGAACTCCGGCTACGGCGTTCAGGTGAACACCGCCGGCAACCGCTACATGGACGAAAACAACACATACGTGATCAAGGCCCGCACAACTGCGCAGCAGACTCTTGACAACACCGGTTATGTGATTGTTGACTCTACCTGCCCGGTTCTTGACAAAGTTATTCCGAAGTTTGATCGTCTGAACAGCCCGTACGGCAAGGGCAACACTATTGAAGAAGCGGCAAAACAGGTCGGTCTTCCGGCTGAAAAGATTGCCAAAGTGGTTGCTCAGTACAATCAGGCGCTCAAAGACGGCAAGCTTGCCGATATGAATCCTCCGTGCACCTATAAGAAGCCGCATCCGATTGAAAAGGCTCCGTTCTACGCAGTTCCGCTTCAGGGCGGTATGACTGCCACCTTCGGCGGCCCGCTCATCAACACCAAGGCTGAAATCCAGAGCCTGGACGGCAAGACCATCCCGGGTCTCTACGCAGTCGGCAACTCCGCCGGTGGTATTTTCTTCCACAACTATGCGGGCGGCGCTCAGTTAGGCGCAGCGACTGTGTTCGGACGTATCGCGGGTAAAGAAATGGCTGACCGTGCACAACAGGCCAAGTAAGAGGAGATTGACATGAAAAAAACACTTTTAGCGCTTGCTTCTTTAGCAATTACTTCTGCGTTCAGTCTGTCCGTTTACGCGGCTGACGCTCCGGCAGCTCCTGCTGCGGCGCAGCCCAAGACTCTTGAACAGGTCCACGGCGCAATGTGGCCGAAAAGCGTTGACGGCTATGTCACTAAATATCAGTGCATGAAATGTCACGGCGACTATGAAAAACTCGGTCAGATGACTTCGGATCTGTCTCCGAATCCGCATAAATCCCATCTGGGTCAGGTGAACTGCGAAGACTGTCACAAACCGAATCTTGCCAAACCCGTGCTGATGTGCAACCAGTGCCACAACTTCACGATCCGCAAGATCGAAAAACCGGCTAAGTAATAGTCTGATTGAGCAAGACGCCGCAATTTGCGGCGTTTTGCGTTTCCGGCTTATGGTGCGGTTTCGGAAAGCACTCTGGCATTAAGGCCTTAACAAGAAGGAGTCCCGGGTGAGGTTTTAGACTCCCAAGAAGAGTAACTTCATGTTTTGGTCATAAAATTTAAACAGCCTGAGAAGTAACAGTATAAATATGGAATCTCAAATTACCGTCAGAACTGAACTGCGGCCGGGAGATATCGGACGCCTAATCGAATACGCCGGAATCTACGGCAGTGCGGATTTTGGTTATCCGCTGTCGTTTGAGGGATATGTCGCTAAGACATTTGCTGAGTTTCTGATAGATCCCCAGCCGCGCAATCGAATTTGGATCGCTGAAGACGAAGGAGGCTCTTTTGTCGGATCAGTTGGCGTTGTTGACCGTGGAGAAACCGCACAGCTCAGATGGTTCAACCTTGATCCGAAATACCGAGGCCGCGGAATTGGCGGACGACTGTTTAACGATGCGATGCAGTACTGCCGTGAAGCAGGATTCAAAAAAGCGTGGCTCTCGACATTTACTGAAAGTGAAACTGCGATCGGGCTCTATCGCCGCAGAGGTTTTAATCTGATCGAAGAGAAGCCGTTTACTCTGGAAGATCGCGCGCTGAAAGAGCTTATTTTCGAAAAAAATCTTTAAGAATGAGATACCGTCCAAAGTATTTGAGATTGCATCTAACAATTTCTCAAAACCAGACCTAATGGGATACTCAGTCAGTCGGGATATCTTTAGACAATGAAAAATAACATAAAGATTAATTCCTTGGATTGAAGAGATGTTAGCTGCGGGCGGGGTCTAAATTCCTGTGGAAGCTGTTATTTTGCAGGAGTCCGCGATTGTAGTTTCTAATGCGAAAAGGCAGACTTTAATGACGATGGTTGTATGGGAACAGAAAGTAAGAGACAGGCCCTGGAAGCAGTCACATCAGTTGTGGGGGATGGTAATAAATCTAACGTATAGCGAACAAATCAAGAATTCTGATTTGAATTTAAGACTTTTGGAGAGAATTCCAGACAAGCTATGGAGAAGAAGGGATTCGACAGGTAAGTTTTAGATCCAAAAATTAAAAAAGTTCTTTAAAAATTAGTCTAGATATCTGATACCATACTTAAGTGAGTTCCCCGCGCGAGCGGGGTTGAACCGAGAGGAATTAGGCGGCAGATGTTCATTGTCATGAGTTCCCCGCGCGAGCGGGGTTGAACCGTGATAGCTGGAGTGCCGAGCTTAGTCTTCCGAGAGTTCCCCGCGCGAGCGGGGTTGAACCGCGTCACGACTACTTCACGTCTGCTTTGCCTTGGAGTTCCCCGCGCGAGCGGGGTTGAACCTCCAACAGGGGCGAGTTTCCAGTGCGCCCCTGTGAGTTCCCCGCGCGAGCGGGGTTGAACCGTAATAAAACTTGGTTTATAGCGATATTCAGCAGAGTTCCCCGCGCGAGCGGGGTTGAACCGAGAAGCTGAATCTGAGGGGGTCATCCGCAGGCGAGTTCCCCGCGCGAGCGGGGTTGAACCGACGATTTGGAACAAAAAAGAAAAAGGAATCCAGAGTTCCCCGCGCGAGCGGGGTTGAACCGACGACTCTGAATGCCGGTTATTTGATTCCTGTGAGTTCCCCGCGCGAGCGGGGTTGAACCGGTTCAGAAGAATTTAATGGCGTATCAGTCTCAGAGTTCCCCGCGCGAGCGGGGTTGAACCGGTGCCAGACGTCGAGACTCTGGGGGTCAGTGGGAGTTCCCCGCGCGAGCGGGGTTGAACCGACTTCCCCAGGCGCTCGCCGTGGTCAATAAACGAGTTCCCCGCGCGAGCGGGGTTGAACCGGGGAAATCACCTGCGAAGAGCTTAACGATCTTGAGTTCCCCGCGCGAGCGGGGTTGAACCGGTCGATCGAGTATGCAGAGGCGAACGTGAGGAGAGTTCCCCGCGCGAGCGGGGTTGAACCGCGATAAATGTGCCGCGCTTTAGGCCGTGAGTGGAGTTCCCCGCGCGAGCGGGGTTGAACCAGGTCGTCCGCTGGGGTGTCATCACTTACTTCACGAGTTCCCCGCGCGAGCGGGGTTGAACCGGTGGTCTGACAGTCAGCGGAGGTAACGGCGCTGAGTTCCCCGCGCGAGCGGGGTTGAACCGGCCCCTGGCCTGCTCAAATCTCTGTACGCCACGAGTTCCCCGCGCGAGCGGGGTTGAACCGGAAAACGGCAGGTACAGGCACTTACGGTACTAGAGTTCCCCGCGCGAGCGGGGTTGAACCGTAAAGATTAACGGCATAGCGCGTCAAGTGTCCGAGTTCCCCGCGCGAGCGGGGTTGAACCGATTTATACGCATTCGCATAAATAAATTCGATTGAGTTCCCCGCGCGAGCGGGGTTGAACCGCCCGTACCGTCCATTTTCGACGGCACTGATATGAGTTCCCCGCGCGAGCGGGGTTGAACCGGCTTTAATACAAGCTGGCACGATGAATATAGAGAGTTCCCCGCGCGAGCGGGGTTGAACCGCTAAGCAACAGCATGACATCGTTAATCAATATTTTTTCGAGTTCCCCGCGCGAGCGGGGTTGAACCGGCAGACCCTACAGAAACAAACATCGGTATCGAGAGTTCCCCGCGCGAGCGGGGTTGAACCGCCGATTTCGAGGATTTTCTTGAGTACAACAAAGAGTTCCCCGCGCGAGCGGGGTTGAACCGGGCTGGACGTATGTTGCTGAATGGAATGGAAAGAGTTCCCCGCGCGAGCGGGGTTGAACCGAAACGTTTCCTTCGTTGTTTTTTATCAATTCAGAGTTCCCCGCGCGAGCGGGGTTGAACCGCAGCTACTAGTGTTTGCGATCCTAACGCAAATGAGTTCCCCGCGCGAGCGGGGTTGAACCGCTCGAGCGACTAATGGCAACACCGCCCTCCTGGAGTTCCCCGCGCGAGCGGGGTTGAACCGGCATTATCCAGCGCTCAACGCGCTCTATTCCTGAGTTCCCCGCGCGAGCGGGGTTGAACCGCGATTGTTCTTTCTGTTTCGTTTCATATCGTTGAGTTCCCCGCGCGAGCGGGGTTGAACCGCAGAATCTACAGAGCGATCTAATCGGCAGCCAGAGTTCCCCGCGCGAGCGGGGTTGAACCGTTAACGATTTTTTCAGGATAAAATTTCAACGGGAGTTCCCCGCGCGAGCGGGGTTGAACCGCGGTAATGCTCCTATTTCTGGATTTGATCAGGGAGTTCCCCGCGCGAGCGGGGTTGAACCGTACAATGTGTTGGGCGTTAACCCATTCATTTCGAGTTCCCCGCGCGAGCGGGGTTGAACCGCGGGGGGAGAATACCTAAATCTCTCAACATATGAGTTCCCCGCGCGAGCGGGGTTGAACCGAGTTTAGCGGCTTTCAACTCTTTAACCTGTTCGAGTTCCCCGCGCGAGCGGGGTTGAACCGTCATAAAAAAACGGAGGTCGGTTATTAGCCGCGAGTTCCCCGCGCGAGCGGGGTTGAACCCGTATCCAGGAGAGATAAATGGCCTCAGATATCGAGTTCCCCGCGCGAGCGGGGTTGAACCGGCGGTTAGTGACGGCAGCCGGGAAAGACCGGCGAGTTCCCCGCGCGAGCGGGGTTGAACCGGATGCTTACTGGATATTAGGGCTCATGAAACGGAGTTCCCCGCGCGAGCGGGGTTGAACCGCCGAACATGGTTCTTTAAGCGTCAGGTCAACAGAGTTCCCCGCGCGAGCGGGGTTGAACCGTATCGGCGAGCAGGTCATGGATCATGACTCTTTGAGTTCCCCGCGCGAGCGGGGTTGAACCGACTGAATTTATAGCGATAATCCGCATATCTCTGAGTTCCCCGCGCGAGCGGGGTTGAACCGGATTGCAAATTCCTCAGGATGCTCTAGAGCCAGAGTTCCCCGCGCGAGCGGGGTTGAACCGTGAGCGTAATAAAACAATTATGTTCCCATAACGAGTTCCCCGCGCGAGCGGGGTTGAACCGACTGAGTTTATAGCGATAATCCGCATATCTCTGAGTTCCCCGCGCGAGCGGGGTTGAACCGAAGGGGGTTGGACGTAAATCTGAAATACGGCAGAGTTCCCCGCGCGAGCGGGGTTGAACCGACCTACAAACCCGCGTAAATTAGCGGCATAAGGAGTTCCCCGCGCGAGCGGGGTTGAACCGTCCTGCGACAGAGTCGGCAAATTGTCAAATTTGAGTTCCCCGCGCGAGCGGGGTTGAACCGCGGTAAATGTTCATTGTCATAAGTCAAAGTGAGAGTTCCCCGCGCGAGCGGGGTTGAACCGGTCCTGCAGTTGAGGTCGGCTTGTCTGGTAACGAGTTCCCCGCGCGAGCGGGGTTGAACCGAGTTCCCGGATTATTCAGAATCGGAATCAGGAAGAGTTCCCCGCGCGAGCGGGGTTGAACCGTTGTTTTGTAATCGAACGAGCGATCAAAACGAGAGTTCCCCGCGCGAGCGGGGTTGAACCGAAAGAGCGGTTTACGCTGAAACCACAAAGGTTGAGTTCCCCGCGCGAGCGGGGTTGAACCGACCAACGGGAAAATTCTTTATAGCGAGTAATGGAGTTCCCCGCGCGAGCGGGGTTGAACCGTAGAACAGGGGCGCACTGGAAACTCGCCCCTGTGAGTTCCCCGCGCGAGCGGGGTTGAACCGACGCTGGCGGGGTTAGAACCAAGGAAGGTAATAGAGTTCCCCGCGCGAGCGGGGTTGAACCGTATTGCAAACTCCTCAGGATGTTCCAGGGCCAGAGTTCCCCGCGCGA